>JBBRJB010000042.1:0-11414 GCA_038220085.1 Burkholderiales bacterium | reverse complement strand
GGTCAGCCTCGACGGTATCGTCAACGATGTCCAGTCGCATTTTCCGGCCGCGCAACTGGCGAAGCTGCGGCACGGGCTGTCGCTGGACGGTGAACCGCTGCAGCCGGCGCAGGTGCAATGGCAGAATCCCGAGCAGCTGCGCTTCGTGCTTACCCAGGGCAGGAAGCGCCAATTGCGGCGCATGTGCGAAATGGTGGGGCTGAGGGTCGTGGGCCTGAAGCGCATTCGCATCGGCCGGGTGATGCTGGGCAACCTGCCGCTGGGGCAGTGGCGCTATCTCGGGCCGGACGAGCGCTTCTAAGGGTTGTCAGCGTCGTCATCGCTCGTCCGCCACCGGATTCTTCAGCACGCCGACACCACTGACCTCGACCTCGACCTCGTCGCCGGGAACGAGGAATCGCGGCGGCTCGAAACGCACACCAGCGCCCGTCGGGGTGCCGGTGGCGATCACGTCGCCCGCCACCAGCGTGGTCCAGGTGGAGAGGTAGCTGATCAGGGTGACGAATGGAAACATCAGCCGCGCAGTGGAATCATGCTGGCGCTGTTCGCCGTTGACCCGAGTCTGCACGGTCAGCGCGCTCATGTCAGTGAACTCGTCCGCAGTCACCAGCCACGGGCCGATCGCCCCGCTCGCGTCCCAGTTTTTCCCCTGGGTCACGTTGAACTTGCCGTGGCGGACCCAGTCGCGGATGGTGCCCTCGTTCAGGCAGCTGAGGCCGGCTATATGCGACAAGGCGTCGGCCTGACTGATTCGCCGGCCAGGTTTTCCGATCACGATCGCGATCTCGCCCTCGTAGTCGAGTTGGTTCGATTCGGGCGGGCGGCGCAGCGCACGGCCGTGGCCGACGAACGAACGCGCAAAACGGGGAAACACGCTGGGGTAGGCCGGCGCGGCGCTCCCGTCCTTGTACTCCGCATTGCGGTCGGCGTAATTGACCCCGACACAGATGATCTTTTCCGGATCCGGAATCGGGCAGTCGAAGCGCAATTCGGACAGATCGATGTCGCCGGCGGCCGCGGCCGCGGTATTGCCGGTCGCCTTCTCCACGGCCTGGCGCGCACGGGCCAGGCCGCCGGACGCCAGGAGCGCGCGAAGGCCGGTGTACTCGCCGCCGAATCGCTCGCCGAGATCGACCACGCCGCGGTGATTGTCCGCCAGCGCACCGAACCCATGCCCGCCGTCTCGGCGCTCGAAAGAAAGCAGTTTCATGTCTCGAATCCGAAAAGTTTTGCGGGATTATCCACCAGTACCCGACGGCGCGAATCGGCGTCCGGCACGAGGCGGAACAGGAGGTCCATCAACGCGCCTTCGTTGGGCGTCGGCTTGATCGACACCGGATGCGGCCAATCGCTGGCCCAGACGCAACGATCCGGCGCGGCATCCACCAGCGCGCCGGCAATCGGCACAACATCGTTCCAGGGCTCGCCGCCGCGGGATATCTTCTCCGAAAGCGACAACATCGCCCAGAAGTTTCCCCGCCCGAGCAGTTCGACGACTTTCTTCAAGCTCGGATCCGCCGCGCCCTTGCCCGGATCGGGCCTGCCCATGTGATCCAGCAGTACCGGCACCCGCAGGTGCTCGAAGGCCGCGATGTTCTCCACGATCCCGCCGGCCTCCGGCTGAACCTTGGCGTACCAGCCGAGCTCTTCGAGCCGGGCGAAGGCGCGTTGCAGGTCGGCATCGGACAGGGCGATACCGAGGCTCTGGCGCGAGAACCGCGCACCCCGCACGCCTGCCTGGTGAAGCCGCTCGATGTAGGCATCGTCGTGGGTCGACAGGACTACCGCATTGGCACAGCCCCGATAGTTCGGGCCCGCCGCCGCAAGCCCGTCGAGCACCACCTGGTGATCGGCGCCGTAGGTGGTTGCCTGCACGATCACCCCGCGCTCGATGCCGATCGTCCGGTGCATGGCAAGCGCGCGCTCGATCGTCGCCGTCGGCATCTGGTAGGCTGCGCCCGGGCGGACCGGATAGCGCTCGGCCGGCCCGAAGACGTGGAACTGGGCATCGCAGGCCAGCGGCGGCGGCCGCACTGCCGGCGGCCGCGGGACGGGGTCGAAGGAGTGATACTCGGTCATCGCGTTCCGATGACGGCGACGAAATCGCATTCCACCAGTTTCGTGCCATCGAGGTCGGCATTCATCGTGTGCCGGGCGGGCCGGCTGTCCGGATCCGGAAACATTTCCAGCCAGGGAGGGTTCAAGGCGGCACGCTGGTTGCGATCCTTCATCCACACGGTGATCTTGATGATGTCCTGCACGTCGCCACCGGCGCCCTGGACGATGTTGGCGACCTGGCGGAACATGAGCCGGCATTGCTCCCCCAGGTCTGCGCCGTATTCGCCGGTGGCAGGATCGGTACCCTGGATACTGCCCGAACAGACCAGGCTGCCGATGCGGCAGGCGGCGGGAATCGGGTTCTTGTGGCTGAACCCTTCCAGGTAGACGCTACGCCTGGCGGACTGTCCCGTCGTCATCAGTTGGCCTGGATGTTGATCTTGCGGATGACCGGCGCCCAGGTATCGTACTGCTTGCGCAGGTAGGCGGAGAACGCCGGCGGCGACATCGTCCTGGCGTCGGCGCCCAGCTTGTCGAACCGCGCGATGACTTCCTTGTCGGCCGCCACCTTGCTCAGCGCGGCATGGAGCTTGTCGAGTATCGGCTGGGGTGTGCCGGCCGGCGCGACGATGCCGGTGAAGGTTTCGGCGGTGAAATCGGCAACGCCCAGTTCGATCAGGGTCGGCACGCCCGGCAATGCGCTCACGCGCCGCTGCGTCGTCACCGCCAGGGGGCGCAGCCGGCCGTCCTTGATGTAGGGCAGCGAGACCGAGACCTGGTCGAAGTTGAACTGGACCTGGCCCGCCAGCAGATCCTGCGTGGCCGGTGCGTTGCCCTTGTAATGTACCGTCACCCAGCGGGCGCCGGTACGGGCCTGCAGCAACTCGCTGACGAGGTGGTTGGTGGTGCCTGCGCCCGGCGAGGCCATCGTGATTTTGTCCGGTTCCCGGCCGACCAGGTCGATCAGCTGGCCGAACGTCTTTACCGGCACGGCGGCGTTGACCTGCAGCACCAGCGGGGTGAAAGACACCGAACTGACCGGCACGAAATCCTTGTCCCACGCATAAGAGGCCTTGCCGAAAATGAGCGGCGAGAACAGGAGCGGGCCATTGGCGGTGAAGAAGAAGGTATAGCCGTCAGGCGCGCTGCGGGCGACGTGCTCGCCTGCGATCATGCCGCCAGCGCCGGCCCGGTTCTCGACGATGACCGGCTGGCCCAGCGCCTGTTCGAGTCCGGGCGCGACGATCCGCGCCGCGACGTCCACGTTCCCGCCGGGCGGGTACGGCACCACGAATCGGATCGGCTTGGCCGGCCACGCCTGCGCCCAGACGGGCACCGCAACCATCATGGTCGTCGACGTCACAATCAGCGCCGCCAGGCCCCACACGGCGGCCGAAATCCGGGAAGCCGCGCCGCGGCCGGTCAATGCAGGCATGTTCATCTAGTCTCCTCCACTTCTTATCAGCCCTCCACCTTAGGCCTCGCGAGCCTCTCAGGCAACGAAACCGTCCGCTTATTTTCCACATCGTGGACTTTTTCCGGTATCAGCGCCGATCCAGAATTGACCCGGTCCCGGCCCACTCTTAGGCTATGCAGATGCTGATCGAACCGGAATCCCTGGGCCCGGAGGCCCTCTACAAATTGCTCACCGGCGTGGTCGTGCCGCGTCCGATCGCCTGGGTGACGACGCTCTCGCCCACCGGCCTGGTCAACCTCGCGCCCTTCAGCGCCTTCACTTTCGTGTCCACCAGTCCGCCGATGCTGGGCATCAGCGTCGGGCGCAAGGCCGGGGTGATGAAGGACACCGGCAACAACATCCTGCGCACGTGTGAATTCGTCGTTCACCTTCCCGACGCGCCGCTGCTGGATGCGGTGCATCAGTCCTCGGTCGAGTATCCGGATGACGTCAGCGAAGTCGACCTCCTCGCCCTTCGGACGCTGCCGAGCACCCATGTGACACCGCCGCGCCTGGTGGCAGCGCCGGTAGCGATGGAATGCCGGCTGCATCGCTCGATCGCTTTCGGCGACACCGGCTCCGAATTCATGGTCGGCGAAATCTGCGCCTTCCATGTCAGGGACAACCTGGTCGTCGACGGCAAGGTCGATTCGATGGCCCTGCGTCCGATCTGCCGGCTGGGGGGACCCAACTACTCACTGCTTGGGGAACTGGTGCGGATGGCGCCGGTGTCGCAGTCACCCAAGACGGTGCCATAGCCACGGCACCCACACCGGTTGCCGGCGCGCAGAGTATCCGCCGCGCGCTGGTGGTGCTGCGCCTGCTCGCCGCCGGCCAGGAGATGGGAGTGCGCCTGACCGACCTGGCTGCCTCGTCCGGCCTCAACCGGGCGACGCTGCATCGCATCCTGCGGGTCCTGGTTGACGAAGGCGCGGTCGAACAGGATCCGCAGACGCGGCGCTACATGATCGGACCGGAAGTCTCTCTGTTCGGCCTGGCGCGGACGGCGCGCTTCCCGATTCGCGGTCTCGCAAGACCGGGCCTGGAGCATCTCTGCAGCCAGGTGGGCGACACCGTGTTCCTGTCGCTGCGCACCGGCGGCGATTCGATCTGCATCGATCGCCTGGTCGGATCCTGGCCCCTGCAGGTGCTCGCCCTCGAGGTCGGGGCGCGCCGCCCGTTGGGGGTGGGAGTCTCCGGCATTGCGATGCTGGCGGCCATGCCGGAAAACGAAGCCCGGCAGGTGATTGCGGACAACGGTATCCGGCTGCAGGGATACGGACTGGATGGCGACGCCGTGACGGAACAGGTCCGCATGGCAAGCGCCCAAGGCTTTACCTATGCCCCGAACGGCATCGTGCGGGGAACCCGCGCCGTGGCAGTTGCGGTGCTCGACCCGGCGGGCTGTGCCATCGCTGCGATCAGCATCGCCGGCATGGCCAACCGGCTCACGGCCGCGAGGCTGCCGCAGATCGTCTGCCTGCTCCAGGAACAGACCGCGAGCCTGCGCCTGCTCCTGAGCGAACGCGCGCGGCGGCGCGCCGGCGGGAGTGGTCCGTCCGGATAGCTGTCAACCGGCGCAGCGGTCTTACCAACGCAGCCGGTCTTACCGGCGGTGTTTCCTGCAGGACACGCGGCCTGCGCGACGAGCACGGCTGACCGTACACTGGAGACTGCCGGTGAAGACAGGAATCGCAGGGGGCGTGCAAGCGATCGGGACCGGCGGCAAGCAAGGGATAGCGCGAGATCATGTGCCGTTGGGTTGCATATACCGGAAGGCCTGAACGTCTGGAAAATGTCGTCACGCGACCGGCGCGGTCGCTGGTGCACCAGTCGCTGCATGCCGCCCAGTGCAAGACGGCCACCAACGGCGACGGCTTCGGGATCGGCTGGTATGGCGACCGCGAGGCGCCCGGACTCTACCGGGAAATCTCTCCCGCCTGGTCCGACGAGAACCTGATGTCCCTCTGCGCCCAACTCAGCGCGCCGACCTTTTTCGCGCATGTCCGCGCATCGACCGGCGCCAGCACCGCTCGCGCCAACTGCCATCCATTCAGTGTCGGACCCTGGCTGTTCATGCACAACGGCCAGATCGGCGGCTTCTGCGGCATCCGGCGACGCATCGAGAACATGATTCCCGACCGGCTCTACCCGCATCGGCGCGGCGGCACCGACTCCGAAGCGATCTTCCTGATCGCCATGGGCACGGTGGAGAACGAGGGTCCGGTGGAAGCGATCCGGCTGGCACTCGCCGGCATCGCCGCGGTGATGAGCGAAGCCGGCGTGAGCGAGGCCCTGCGCTTCGCGGCGGCGATGACGGACGGGAAATCGCTGACGGTCTTTCGCTGGTCGAGCGATCCCCAGGCGCCGTCCGTCTACTTCCGGCGAACTCCCGACGCGCTGATGGTGGTGAGTGAACCGATCGACGACCACGCCGACGGATGGCAGGCCGTTGCAGCCAACCATGCGCTGTCCACCAGTTGCGGCAACCGGCAGGATCTACCGGTCATCGCTCCTTTCGAGGTCGTCCCGCCGGCGCCGGCGGCCATCGGGCTCAAGCAGCTATTTGGCGGCAAAGCAATAGAGCAACCCGGCGCCGCCCGTGCCCCGCAGGGCCTCGTCGCTGCAACCGCGTGACGGGTGCGACGAGTTCCAGGACTTCGAGGGCGCGTCGTCCTTGAGTCCGATCCGGTCATGATGACCGACCATCGCGGAACCTTCCCCGCTCTTCGTCCAGTTGCCGCAGGTACGATCTTCCGCACCTGAAAACGCGGTGCCGTCGGCTTGCGAGCCGGTCAGGATGTCGTGCTGGTTCGGCGTGTCACCCCGGCCCTTGATCGGATCGCCCTTCTCGGTCAGCGCGGTCTGCTTGTTCAGCGCATTGCCGTTGTGCAGATCGGCGACACTCTTGGCCACCACTTCGCCCTTGGCGTTCTTCCACGGACCACTGCCGATCCGTTCGCGCGCGTTGACCGCCGCCGCGCCGCCCGCCGCGCTGGTGCTGAGGTAGGCGCGCCAGGTATGCTGACCTGCGCCGGCGGCAGCGGCCAGGTCGGCGCAATGCTTGTCGGCACCCGCCAGGCCGCCGAAATCGGCACCCTTGCCCGACCCGGTGCTGGTCACGAAGAATGTCATGTCCGCCTGCTGCGCCAGCGCCGGCAGACTGGTGGCGATCAGCAGGGCCGCGGCCAGGGTGGTGGCGCGGGATGTGCCGGGACTGCATAGCGAAACAAGGCTGAATCCGCTCATTGCGTTCTCCATTGGACGGGATGGGGGAACTTCGGATTACGATGATAAGTCCGGAACGGGGCTGGCGGGAACACCCGCTGCACCCTGAGGCGCCCACTGCACCCGGATGCAACTTGTGAGGCAACCGTCATGGACCTGATCGATCTTCGCTCCGATACCGTCACCCGCCCGTCGGCCGGGATGCGGCAGGCGATCGCGACCGCCGAGGTTGGCGACATCCAGTACGACGACGACCCGTCGGTCAACCGGCTGCAGGCACGGATCGCGGAGATGCTCGGCAAGGAGGCGGCCTTGTGGCTGCCCAGCGGCACGCAGGCGAACCAGGTGGCTTTGCTGAGCTTGACGCGGCGCGGCGACGATGTGGTGGTGTCACGCGAGGCGCATTCGGTCTGGCACGAAACCGGCGGATCGGGGGCGATCGCCGGCGTGCAATTGACCGAGATCGGCGATCGCGGCGTCTTCAGCGCCGACGAGTTGCGGGCCGCGATCAAGCCCCGCAACCACCCCATCTATCCGCCGACCACGCTGGTGGAAGTGGAGAACACCCACAACCGGATGGGCGGCGTGGTCGTTCCGCAGGCGACCGTGCTCGCGGTCTGCGCCCTGGCCCGCGAGCAGGAAATCGCGTCTTATCTCGACGGCGCCCGGCTGTGGAACGCGGCGGTCGCCACCGGCCTTGCGGTTGCCGAAATGGCGGCCCCGTTCGACCTGGTGATGGTATCGATGTCGAAAGGACTCGGAGCCCCGGGCGGCTCGCTGCTCGCGGGTCGCCGCGAAGTCATCGACGCGGGGGTGCGCTTTCGCCGGATGCTCGGCGGCGCGATGCGACAGGTCGGCCTTTTCGCCGCCGCCGCCGAATACGCGCTGGATCACAACATCGAACGGCTCGCACAGGATCATGAGAACGCCAGGTTGCTCGGCCGGATGCTGGCGCGGTCCGCGCGGATCCGGATCGACGCCGAGCGCATCGAAACCAATGTCCTGGTGTTCGAACTGACCGCTGAGGCCCCCGATGCCTTCGAGGTGGTGGGCCGGGCCCGTGAACGGGGCCTCCTTATCAACGCGCTGAGCGCCACCAAGCTGCGCGCGCTGACCCACCTGGACGTATCCGCCGCGGACTGCCGGCAGGCCGGCGACATCCTCCTGGAAATCGCCGGCGGCTGATCCGCTCAGGCAAATCCGGCGCCGCGCGTCTCCACGAAGACCGCATACAGCGACTGGCTGCCGGTCATGAACAGGCGGTTGCCCTTGCTGCCCCCGAAGCAGACATTGGAGATGATCTCCGGCATCTTGATATGGCCGATGCGGGTGCCGTCGGGGTGAAAGACGTGCACGCCGTCATAGCCGTCGCCGACCCAGCCGATGCCGGCCCAGACATTGCCGTCCTCGTCGCACCGGATGCCGTCGGCCATGCCTGTCTTGCCGTTGAATTCCATGCTTGCCAGGACTCGCGGGTTCTTCAGGGCCTTACCGTCGACGTCGTAGGCCCAGATGACGCTCTTGGCTTCCTTGTAGTGCGAGGCGCCGGTATCGGCGACATAGCACTTGCGGTAGTCCGGTGAGAAACAGATGCCGTTCGGCTTGTACGGCTCGTCTGCGACCTTGACGACCTGCCCGGGCGCGTCGACCCGGTAGATGGCCTCCTTCTGGTTCGGCTGGACGCTCGTCGCACTGGCGGGGACACGGTTGCCCTCATACTCCATCAGGCTGCCATAGCCCGGATCGGTGAACAGCAGCCAGCCTTCGGGATGGACGACGCCGTCATTGGGCGCATTCAGGTCCTTGCCGTCGAAGCGGTCGGCAAGCACCGTGACCTTGCCGTTGTACTCATAGCGGATGACGTTGCGGGTGCCGTGGCAAAACGAGATCTGTCGTCCCTGATGATCGAAGGTGTTGCCGTTGGCGTTGTGGGAAGGATAACGGAAGCGGCGCCCGACGTGCCCGTCCTCCTCGCACCAGCGCAGGATCTCGTCGTTGGGAATATCGCTCCACACGAGATAGCGCCCAACCCCGTTCCAGGCCGGTCCCTCGGCCCAGAGCGTGCCCTGGTGCAGGCGCACGATCGGCGTATTGCCGAGCTTGTACTTGAAGCGGGGGTCCAGGCCGATCACGTCCGGTTCCGGATATCGGGTCGGCGGCGCCCCAGGTGAATAGCGGTCCATCGCCTGAGCGAATGCCTCCGCCGTGGAACTGGCGGCAAACGCCGCCAGGCCCATTCGTTTCATCAGTTGCCGGCGACTTTTCAATGCCGGCGACGCGTCCGGCGGGACGGTCTCGGCCAGATCGATCAGCGGATGCTGCTGCGCGCGTTGCATGCCATTCCACTCCTTTCAAAATGCCGGCGCCAGCCGGCGGGATTGCGGCCACATCCAGCCGCCGGCACGAAACCGGCGGCTGCACTCAATCCGACTGATTCCCGTCCGGCGATTGCAGCTCGAAATCCTTCTCACCGGCAATGTTCTGTTCATCGCGTGTTTCGGCCGGCGGCTGGTTTGCGGGCTCCAGGCGCTGGCGGTCGAAGCCCTGCCTGGCCCCCTGGTCAGGATGGCGAGGCGGCTGCGGCTCAGCCCGCGCCTTCTGCGCACCGCCGGGCGGCGGCACCGTCGCCGGTGAAGTCTTCCTGCCGCTGCGCCCCGCTTTGCTCATCTGTCTGCTCCAGTCACTTGATCGATACGGTCTTGCGGTTCATGAACTCGAGCATTCCGTCGCGGGCCAGTTCGCGTCCGTGACCCGAGGATTTCACGCCGCCGAACGGCAGTCGCGGATCGGACGCGACGATCGAATTGACGAAGGTACAGCCGGCATCGATGCCATTCACCGCCATCCTGATCTCGTCTTCATCGCGTGTCCAGACCGACGAACCGAGTCCATAGCGGGTGGCGTTGGCCACGGTGATCGCCTCTTCGATCCCCTTCACCCGGAACAGCAGAGCGACCGGGCCGAACATCTCTTCGGACCAGGCAGGCGATTCCCTCGGAATGTCGGACAGGATCCCAGGCCGGTAGAAATTGCCGATGCCAGACATGGGGCGGGCACCGCAAAGCCGCTTCGCCCCCTTGGCAACGCTGAGGTCCACCTGCCGGACGAGGTCCTCCTTGATCTGGGGCGTGGCCAGAGGACCGATATCGGTCTCCGCCTGCATCGGGTCGCCGACCTTCAGCGCCTCGAAGCCGGCGACGAAAGCCTTCTCGAAGTCCTCATAGATGGCGGCGTGGACCAGGAAGCGCTTGGCGGCAATGCAGGACTGCCCGTTGTTGATGATACGCGCACCGATCGCCGCCTTCACCGCCGCATCGAGATCGGCCGAGGGCATGACGATGAACGGATCGCTGCCGCCCAGTTCAAGCACCGTCTTCTTGTGATGCCGGCCGGCAATCGAGGCCACCGCGGCCCCGGCGCCTTCGGAGCCGGTCACCGTGGCAGCCCGGACGCGATCGTCGGCCAGCACGTGCTCGACGGCGTCGGACCCGATAAGCAGGGTCTGGAAGACTCCTTCCTCGAAACCCGCCAGCCGGAAGATCTCCTCGATCGCGAGGGCCGAGGCCGGCACGTTGGACGCATGCTTCAGCAGCCCGACATTGCCCGCCATCAGCGCCGGAGCGGCAAAGCGGAACACCTGCCAGAAGGGGAAGTTCCACGGCATCACCGCGAGCACCGGTCCGAGCGGCAGGTGGCGGACGTAACTGCGGGAGGCGTCCGACTGCATCGGTTCATCGGCCAGGTAGGCCGCGGCATGAGTGGCATAGTGGCGGCAGGTGGTGGCGCATTTCTCCACTTCGGCCATGGCCGACTTCAGCGTCTTGCCGACTTCTGCGCTGATCAGTTCCCCCCACTTCTGCTTGCCGGCGATGAGCAGGTCAGCGGCCGAATTCATCCGTTCGCTTCGTTCTTCGAGCGAGGTCTGGCGATGATGCTGGAAAGCCAGGGATGCCCGGGCAATGGCGGAATCGACCTGGGCAGGGGTGAGGTGTTCGTAGGTATTGAGGGTCTCGCCGGTCGCGGGATTGATGCTGCGAAGCGTCATTGGGGCCTCCTGGAGTTTTTCTGGCGGGTCGGCGACTGCGGCTGGTGACCGGTGCATAGGCGCCAAGCGTAGCAGGCGAAGGGGACGAGCAGCAGCTTCTGCACCCAGCGTGCAGGGTGTTTACAAGTCAACCTTTGACGCCTGACTTGGTTTACAAGTACACTGCGGCCTACCCTGTCACCGGAGCCGCCCTTGAAGACCACGCCGATCACACCTGCCGACCTCCAGCGTTCGGTGGTCGCCGTTCCTCCCTTTGCCCGCAAGCCGGATCTCACGCCGAACTGGAAGGCCAACACGGCACTGATCGAGCATCTGCAGAACGGCGGAGTTCGCAGCCTGATGTACGGTGGCAACGCGAACTTCTATCACATCGCAGTCAGTGAATATGCCGAAGTGCTGGACTTCCTGGCCTCGACCGCCGGCGCGGACACGTGGATGCTGCCATCGGCGGGCCCCGATTACGGCAAGCTGATCGACCAGGCCAGGCTGCTGCGCGAACGGGCATTCCCGACCGCGATGCTCCTGCCGATGAGCTTTCCGTTCACCGATGACGGGCTTGCCACAGGCATCCGCCACTTCACCGATGCACTCGACAAGCCGGCGGTGATCTACATCAAGTCGGACAAT
>JBBRJB010000041.1:0-11431 GCA_038220085.1 Burkholderiales bacterium | reverse complement strand
GGGAAGCGCGCTGGATCAGTGCCTCCGGCGCGGATCTCGGCTGGCTTGCCTGGATCATCACCGTCTACGCCGGCGTGACCATGGTGTCCAACTCGCCGTTCTACAGCTTCAAGGACAACAACACCAAGCTCAGCGTGCCGTTCATCTTCCAGATCCTGCTGGTGCTGGGCCTCGTGCTGATCTCTTCGGATCCGCCGCTGGTGCTGTTCTCGTTGTTCGTCGTCTACGGTCTTTCGGGTCACGCTCTGGCACTATGGCGCTGGAGCAGGGGCGTGCCGGCGCTCTGGAAGGCGGTCGGCCTGGCGGATGTCGAATCGGCGCGCGCGCCCCTGGATTCCCGGAGTAACGCGCCGCCGGACTCTTCCCGGGACCGGCCTGGGGCGGGGGTGGAGCCTGGCGGCTCCGGGCCCGGTGACGGCGCGGAGAGCGGCCGGACAACCACGCCTCGGTAATCCCGGTTTGACCCTCGAAAGCGGGGGGCGATACAATCGAGAGTTACCTTCTCCGCTTTCATTCAATGTCCGATTCTCCCATCCCCGATCGCTTAAAAAGCGCACCAGAAAGCGCGCCTGACTCGCGCAACGCGCCTGCGTCCGGTGCAATGACCGGCGCGGTGACTGGCGCTACGACTGCCGGCGCGTCGACGGTTCGCCGCCGTCCGCTGGTGATCGGCAACTGGAAGATGAACGGCGAGACCACCGGCAACGAGCGGCTGCTCGGCACCTTGCGCGCGCGGCTGGAACGGGACCTTCTCGAGCGGGTCGATGTGGCGGTTTGCCCGCCATTTCCTTACCTCGCCCAGGTTGCGAGCTCGTTCAAGGGTAGTGGCGCACAATGGGGGGCGCAGAATCTGGCAGGGCAGGGTAACGGCGCCTTTACCGGAGAGGTTTCGGCAAGCATGCTGGCGGACCTGCACTGCACCTGGGTGCTGATCGGCCACTCAGAGCGCCGCCAGCTCTTCGGCGAGACCGATGCGATGGTCACGGCGAAGGTCGGCCAGGCACTGGGGCAGTCGATCCGCCCGGTGATCTGCCTGGGGGAAACCTTGCAGGAGCGCCAATCGGAGATCACCGAGCAGGTTCTGGCGCGCCAGCTCGACGCCGTTGTGCCGGTGCTCGCGGATCGTGACCCTTCGGACTATGTCCTGGCCTATGAGCCGGTCTGGGCCATCGGGACGGGGTTGACCGCATCCCCGGCGCAGGCGCAGGCGGTTCATGCCTTCCTTCGCGGGCGTCTGGCCGCTGCCGGCGTGGCGGGTGCGGACAGGGTGAGAATCCTGTACGGCGGGTCGGTGAAGGCTGCCAACGCCATTGAACTGTTCGAGCAGATCGACGTGGATGGAGGACTTATCGGGGGCGCCTCGCTGGTGGCCGACGATTTCGTGGCCATCTGCAAGGCAGCGGTTGCCGCCGACGCGCGGGTGCAATGATATTGATCGTCAGCGCGCAAGCGGCTGCAGGAGAATTCTCTGATGGGTAGTAGCATGTTCAACACAATTGCGATGGTGCTGCAGATATTGTCGGCGCTCGGTGTCATCCTGCTGGTGCTGCTTCAGCACGGCAAGGGGGCGGACATGGGGGCGGCATTCGGCTCGGGTGCGTCCGGAAGCCTGTTCGGCGCAACCGGTTCGGCCAACTTCCTGTCGCGGGTGACGGCGGCGCTTGCGGCGGTGTTTTTCGTCAGCACGCTTGCGCTCGCTTTCTTTGCCAATGCCCGGCCGCAGGGGTCCGGCAGCCTGATGGAAGGCGTGACGACACCGGCATCTTCGGTGCCTTCGCTGCCGGGTTCGGTGCCGTCGGGGTCGTCGGTGCCTCCGGCGCCGTCGTCCGGGGCGGCCGTGCCCGCTGCTCCCGGCGCACCGGCCGGTGGCACAACTGGTGGCACAACTGGTGGCACGACGGGTGCCACAACCGGTGCCACAACCGGCGGCGGTGCTGGTGATTCAGGCAGCCCCTCGGATCAGATTCCGAAGTAAAACGAAGTAAAATCAGATGACACGCCGACGTGGTGAAATTGGTAGACACGCTATCTTGAGGGGGTAGTGGCGAAAGCTGTGCGAGTTCGAGTCTCGCCGTCGGCACCAGCGAGTTTGTCCCTTTGTTGTTCCAAGTGTTCCAAGCTTTGATCCGATACCTGCCGTGAACCTGGAAAATTACCTGCCGGTCTTGCTGTTCCTCCTGGTTGGCGCGGGAGTGGGCGTCGCGCCCATGGTGTTCGGCAAGCTGCTCGGCCCGTCAAAGCCCGACGCCGCCAAGCTTTCGCCCTATGAATGCGGATTCGAAGCATTCGAGGACGCCCGCATGCAGTTCGACGTCCGGTATTACCTGGTGGCGATACTTTTCATCCTGTTCGACCTGGAAATCGCGTTCCTATTCCCCTGGGCGGTGTCGTTGGGCACGATCGGCTTCGTGGGTTTCATGTCGATGATGGTCTTCCTGGCGATCCTGGTGGTCGGCTTCGTCTACGAATGGAGCAAGGGCGCGCTGGACTGGGAGTAGGGGTAGAGTCGATCCCGGATTCCGGCCCGCCACCGCGGTCCCCTTCTTTGTCTAAATTTCCAGTCCAATCAGGCCGATACTGATTGAGGTCGATTGCGAGACATCCATGAGCATCGAAGGCGTAATGAACGAGGGGTTCGTCACAACGAACCTCGACAAGCTGATCAACTGGACCCGCACCGGTTCACTCTGGCCGATGACGTTCGGATTGGCGTGCTGCGCGGTGGAGATGATGCATGCCGGCGCGGCCCGCTACGACATGGACCGTTTCGGCGTCATCTTCCGTCCGAGTCCGCGGCATTCCGATGTGATGATCGTGGCGGGAACGCTCTGCAACAAGATGGCGCCGGCGCTGCGAAGGGTCTACGATCAGATGCCCGAGCCTCGTTGGGTAATTTCGATGGGCTCGTGCGCCAACGGCGGCGGCTATTACCACTATTCCTATTCCGTGGTCAGAGGCTGTGACCGCATCGTGCCGGTGGATGTCTACGTGCCCGGACGCCCGCCTACCGCGGAGGCTCTCCTTTACGGAATCATCCAGTTGCAGAACAAGATCCGCCGCACGAGCACGATCGCACGATGACCACGCGCCTGGACCAGATGCAGGCCGCCCTGCAGGATGCGCTTGGCGAGAGGATCCGCTCGCTGACGATCGCCCTTGGCGAGGTGACGATCGAAATCAACGCCGAGTGCCAGCCTGCCGTCTGCGAGCGCTTGCGCGATGACGAGCGCCTGGGCTTCGACACGCTCGTGGACCTGTGCGGCGTCGACTACCAGAGTTACGGCGAAGGCACCTACGAGGGCCGTCGCTTTGCTGTCGTGACGCACCTGCTGAGCACCACCCACAACTGGCGGTTGCGCTTGCGCAGCTTTTGCGCCGACGACGATTTCCCGGTCATCGACTCGCTCATCGATCGATGGCCCGCCGCCAACTGGTATGAACGCGAGGCCTTCGACCTGTTCGGCATCGTGTTCGAAGGGCACCCCGACCTGCGCCGGATACTGACCGATTACGGTTTCGTCGGCCATCCCTTTCGCAAGGATTTTCCGGTGTCCGGCTATGTGGAGATGCGCTACGACGAGGAGCAGAAGAGGGTCATCTACCAGCCCGTCACGATCGAGCCTCGCAGCAACGTGCCGCGGGTCATCCGTGAAGAGGGCTACGGCCCGGAACGCGAGGGAGTGGTGCGCTGACCATGGCGGAGATCAAGAACTACACACTCAACTTCGGCCCGCAGCATCCGGCGGCGCACGGGGTGCTGCGACTGGTGCTGGAACTGGACGGCGAAGTGGTGCAGCGCGCCGACCCGCATATCGGGCTGCTGCACCGGGCTACCGAGAAACTGGCCGAGACCCGCACCTACCTGCAGAACCTGCCGTACATGGATCGGCTGGACTACGTCTCGATGATGTGCAACGAGCACGGCTACGTGCTGGCCATCGAGAAACTGCTTGGCGTGGAAGTGCCCCTGCGCGCGCAGTACATCCGGGTGATGTTCGACGAGATCACCCGCATCCTGAACCATCTTCTCTGGCTCGGGGCGCACGCCCTGGACGTGGGGGCGATGGCGGTGTTTCTGTACGCCTTTCGCGAGCGGGAAGACCTGATGGATTGCTATGAGGCGGTGTCCGGCGCGCGGATGCACGCGGCCTATTACCGGCCCGGGGGCGTCTACCGCGACCTGCCGGACCAGATGCCGCAGCATCGGGCGAGCAAGCTGCGCAATGCCAAGGCGATCAGCGAACTGAACGAGGACCGTCAGGGGTCGCTGCTCGACTTCATCGAAGCCTTCACCAACCGGTTTCCCGGCTACGTGGACGAGTACGAGACCCTGCTGACCGACAATCGCATCTGGAAGCAGCGCCTGGTCGGCATCGGCGTGGTCGACCCCGACCGGGCCAAGGCACTCGGCATGACCGGACCGATGCTGCGCGGGTCGGGCGTCGTCTGGGATCTGCGCAAGATGCAGCCGTACGAAGTCTACGATCTGCTGGACTTCGATATCCCGGTCGGTCGTAACGGCGACTGCTATGACCGCTACCTGGTCCGTGTCGAGGAGATGCGCCAGAGCAACCGGATCGTCAAGCAGTGCATCGAATGGCTTCGTAACCATCCGGGCCCCGTGATGACGGACAACTTCAAGGTGGCGCCGCCGTCGCGGGTCGCAATGAAGACCAACATGGAAGAGCTGATTCATCACTTCAAGCTCTTCACCGAGGGTATGCACGTGCCGGTGGGCGAGTCCTACGCGGCGGTCGAGGCGCCTAAGGGCGAATTCGGCATCTACCTGCTGTCGGACGGCGCCAACAAGCCGTACCGCCTCAAGATCCGCGCCCCCGGCTTCCCGCACCTGCAGGCGCTGGACGAAATGTCGCGTGGCCACATGATCGCGGACGTCGTCACCATCATCGGAACGCAGGACGTGGTTTTTGGAGAGATTGACCGATGAGCGCACCCGGGGGTTCGCCGATGACTGCTGCAGCCACCCAGGCCATTCCTGTAGCGCCGTTGCTCTCGGCGCAGGCCTACGAGCGCATCGACCGCGAGGTCGCCAAGTATCCGGCGGCTCACAAGCAGTCGGCCGTGATGGCGGCGCTGGCCATCGCTCAGGACGAAACCGGCTGGGTCACCCCCGAGGTCATCGACGACCTGGCGCGCTACCTGGGCATGGCGCCGATCGCCGTCTACGAGGTCGCCAGTTTCTACAACATGTACAACAACAAACCGGTCGGAAAGTTCAAGATCGGCGTCTGCACCTGCCTGCCGTGCGCGTTACGTGACGGCGCCAAGGCCGGGGAATACCTGAAGGAGCAGCTTGGCGTCGACTACGGCGAGACCACGAGCGACGGACTCTTCACTCTGGTGGAAAACGAATGCATGGGCGCGTGTGGTGATGCCCCCGTCTGCCTGGTCAACAACAAGCGGATGGAAAGCTTCATGGACAACGGCCGTTTAGACGCGCTGATTGCCGAGCTCAGGGCGAAAGCCTGACGCTGCCGCCGGCGCTTGCATAAAAGGGAACAGTTGAAATGGGTGCAAGAGACCTGATCATCGACGCGAGGGCGCAGGAAACCTGCTTTCATGGCCGGCACATCGCGCCGCAGATCCTCGCCGGTCTGACTTCGCCGGACGGCTGGCATTTGAAGGACTACGAGTCCCGTGACGGCTACAAGGCCTTGCGCCGCATCCTGGGCAAGGACGGTTCAGCGCCGATGACGCCCGAACAGGTGGTTGCCGAAGTCAAGTCGTCCGCACTGCGAGGGCGGGGCGGCGCTGGTTTCCCGAGCGGCCTGAAATGGAGCTTCATGCCCCGCCAATTCCCCTCGCAGAAGTACCTGGTCTGCAACTCGGACGAGGGCGAGCCGGGCACGTTCAAGGATCGCGATATCCTGCGCTACAACCCGCACATCGTGATCGAAGGGATGGCCATCGCCGCGTATGCGATGGGCATCACGGTGGGCTACAACTACATCCATGGCGAGATCTGGAGCGTCTATGAACGCTTCGAGCAGGCCCTGGAAGAGGCGCGTGCGGCCGGCTACCTCGGGGACCGGATCCTCGACAGCGATTTCAGCTTTCAGCTGCACGCGTTTCACGGCTATGGCGCGTACATCTGCGGTGAAGAGACCGCGCTGCTGGAGTCCCTGGAGGGCAAGAAGGGGCAGCCACGGTTCAAGCCGCCGTTTCCGGCCAGTTACGGCCTGTACGGCAGGCCCACCACGATCAACAACACCGAGACGTTCGCCGCCGTGCCCTGGATCATCCGCAACGGCGGGGCCAAGTTCCTGGAGGCGGGCAAGCCCAACAACGGCGGCACCAAGATCTTCTCGATCGGCGGCGACGTGGAGTTGCCGGGCAACTACGAGATTCCGCTCGGAACGCCCTTCGCCAAGCTGCTGGAACTGGCCGGCGGTGTGCGCGGCGGGCGCAAGCTCAAAATGGTGATCCCGGGTGGATCGTCCTCGCCCGTGCTGCCGGCCGGGATCATGATGGACTGCGACATGGACTACGACTCCATCGCCAAGGCCGGTTCCATGCTGGGTTCCGGTGCGGTCATCGTCCTGGACGAGACCCGCTGCGCCGTCAGAAGCCTGGAGCGCCTGTCCTATTTCTACTTTGAAGAGAGTTGCGGGCAGTGCACACCGTGCCGGGAGGGTACCGGCTGGCTTTACCGGATCGTTCACCGCATCGAGCACGGCGAAGGCAGGCAGAGCGATCTCGACCAGTTGAACCGGATCGCCGACAACATCCAGGGACGTACGATCTGCGCCTTGGGCGACGCCGCCGCGATGCCGGTGCGGGCGTTCCTCAAGCACTATCGCGAGGAGTTCGCTCACCACGTAGAGCACAAGTCCTGCATCGTGCCGGCCTATGTCTAGGTTGCGCCCCGCCCGCTACCGGGTCCGGCAGAATCACCTGTTCCAGGAAAACAATGGTTGAAGTTGAGATAGACGGCAGGAAGGTGGAAGTGCTCGAAGGCAGCATGCTGATGCAGGCGGCCAACCAGCTCGGTATCTACGTCCCCCATTTCTGCTATCACAAGAAATTGTCGATCGCCGCCAACTGCCGGATGTGCCTGGTGGAAGTGGAGAAGGCGCCCAAGCCCCTGCCGGCCTGCGCCACCCCTGTCAGCCCGGGCATGAAGGCGTTCACCCGCTCCGAGAAGGCGATCCGGGCGCAGCAAGGCGTCATGGAATTCCTGCTGATCAATCATCCGCTCGACTGCCCGATCTGCGACCAGGGCGGCGAATGCCAGCTGCAGGACCTCGCAGTCGGCTACGGCGCCTCGGCGTCCGCCTACGTGGAAGAGAAGCGCGTCGTCTTTCGCAAGAACCTCGGGCCGCTGGTCGCTGCCGATGAAATGACCCGCTGCATCCAGTGCACGCGCTGCGTGCGCTTCGGACAGGAAATCGGCGGTGTCATGGAGCTCGGCATGGGCGGGCGTGGCGAGCACGCGGAGATCATGAGCTTCCTGGGCCGGACGGTCGATTCGGAACTGTCCGGGAACATGATCGATCTCTGTCCGGTCGGCGCACTCACCAGCAAGCCTTTCCGTTTTCAGGCGCGGACCTGGGAGTTGACCCGCCGGCGCTCGGTGGCGGCGCATGATTCGCTGGGTTCGAACATCGTCGTCCAGGTCAAGCAGGATCGGGTGATGCGGGTGCTGCCGCTTGAGAACGAGGCGGTCAACCAATGCTGGCTCTCCGATCGCGACCGCTTCTCCTACGAGGGCATCAACTCGCCCGACCGGCTGCATGCGCCGATGATCAAGCAGGAAGGTGTCTGGCATACGGTCGCCTGGGAGACGGCGCTGGACTATGTCGCGCATGCCCTGGGTGACGTTCGCCAGGCGCAAGGTGGTGAGGCGATCGGCATGCTGGCCTCGCCGCAATCGACGCTGGAGGAGCTGTACCTGGCCGGTGCGCTGATGCGGGGCCTCGGTTCCGAGAACATCGACTTCCGGCTGCGCCAGTCGGACTTTTCGCTCGACGAAGCCAGATCCGGGGTACCCTGGCTCGGCCAGTCGATCGACGAGATCGAGTCCATGGATGCGATGCTGCTGGTCGGCTCGTTCCTGCGCAAGGACCATCCCCTGTTGTCGGCGCGGGTCCGCGCCGCGGCCAAGACCGGCACCAAGGTGATGTCCCTGCATGCTGTCGCCCAGGACTGGCTGATGCCGGTTGCCGGACGGATCACCTGCGCGCCCGACCGCTGGGTCACGGCCCTGATCGAGATCCTGGTCGCCTGTGCCCGGCAGAAAGAAACGGCACTCGCAGACATGTACGCCGGCGTCGACCCATCTGAGGAGGCCACCGCGGTCGCGCAGGCGCTTCTCGGCGGCGAGAAGTCCGCCATCTGGCTGGGCAACGCCGCTGTGCAGCACCCGTCCTACGGCGAGATCGCCCGCGTTGCGCAGGCCATCGCACAGGTGACCGGCGCCCGGCTGGGCGTGATCGGCGAGGCCGCGAATTCGGTCGGGGGCTACCTGGCGGCGGCTTTGCCGTCGCCGGCCGGCAAGGGACTGAACGCGCGCGCGATGCTGGCGCAGCCCCGCGCGGCCTACCTGCTGATGGGCCTTGAACCGTCGCTGGATTGCGCCGATCCGGTCGCGGCGCAGGCAGCCCTGCGCCAGGCCAGGACCGTGGTCTCCCTGACTGCCTACCGCAGCGCCGAACTGATGGCGTTGTCGGACTGCCTGCTGCCGATCGTGCCGTTCTCGGAAACGGGGGGCGCGTTCGTCAACTGCGAGGGCCGGTTGCAGGCATTCAACGGCGTGGTGCTGCCGCAGGGCCAGGCCCGGCCGGGCTGGAAGGTTCTGAGGGTGCTGGGCAATGCGTTGTCGCTGCCGGGATTCGATTTCGACAGCGTTGCAGCGGTCAGGACCCGGGCCTTGCAGGCCTTTCCCGGCCTGGACGGCAAGGAAGCGGCCGATGGCTGCCACTTCGAATCTGTCCTGAGCAACCAGGCCGGCGGCACCGCCTTGCCGCCGCCCCGCCATGCGAGCCTGCCACTGCAGCGAGTCGCCGACGTGCCGATCTATTTCTCCGATGCGCTGGTACGGCGGGCGCCCAGCCTGCAGGCAACGGTGGATGCGCGCCCCCCGGTCGCGCTGTTCGCCGCTGCCACCATGGCCGCCCTGGGGGTCACGGATGGCGAGTGGGTCACGCTGACCCAGGACGGCGGGGAAGCGACACTGGTCGCGCGACGCGATGACCGGGTCGCCGCCGGCGTGGTGCTGGTATCGGCCGCTCATCCGAGCACAGCGGCGCTGCCGATGATGTTCGGGCCGATCTCGGTGAAGAAGTCATGACCTGGCTGGAGAATCTGGACGCCCAGGGCGAGTCGCTGCTGGGTGGGGCCTGGCCGATCATCTGGACCCTTGTCAAGATCGTCCTGCTGGTAGCGCCGCTGATGCTGTGCGTGGCCTATCTCACGTTGTGGGAGCGCAAGATGATCGGCTTCATGCACCTTCGCATCGGGCCGAACCGGGTCGGACCCAAGGGCTTGCTGCAGCCGATCGCCGACGGCCTCAAGCTGTTGTTCAAGGAGATCATCCTGCCGACGCAGGCGAGCCGGGGGCTTTTCGTCCTGGCGCCGGTCATGACCATCATGCCGTCACTGGCAGCGTGGGTCGTGATCCCCTTCGGTCCGGATCGTGCGCTGGCCAACGTCAACGCCGGATTGCTCCTGCTGCTGGCCCTGACTTCGCTGGAAGTCTATGGCGTGATCCTCGCCGGCTGGGCATCCAACTCCAAGTATGCGTTCATCGGCGCACTGCGTGCCGCGGCGCAGATGGTGTCGTACGAACTGGCCATCGGATTCGCGCTGGTCATCGTGCTGATGGTCTCCGGCAGCATGAACATCACCGCGATCGTCGAGGCGCAGGGCCGGGGCTTCTTCGCCGAGCACGGCGTAAATTTCCTGTCCTGGAACTGGCTGCCCTTGCTGCCGGTGTTCGTTGTGTATTTCGTGTCGGGAGTCGCAGAGACCAATCGCCATCCGTTCGACGTGGTGGAAGGCGAGTCCGAGATCGTCGCCGGCCACATGGTCGAGTATTCCGGGATGTCCTTCGCGGTCTTCTTTCTGGCCGAATACGCCAACATGATCCTGATATCGGCGGTCGCGTCGATTCTGTTCCTGGGTGGCTGGCAGCCGTTCTTTCAGATTCCGCTGGACATCGGCGCCGACTGGTTCTGGAACTGGTTCTGGCTGTTCATGAAGACGGCATTCATGGTCAGCCTCTTCGTCTGGTTCCGCGCCAGCTTTCCCCGTTATCGCTATGACCAGATCATGCGGCTCGGCTGGAAGGTGTTCATCCCGGTCACACTGGTGTGGCTGGTGGTGGTGGCGATATGGATGCAGACGCCGCTGAACATCTGGCTCCACTGAGTTGCACCTTATGCAAGCGATCAAGGAATTCTTTTCGAGCTTCATGCTCCTCGAATTGCTCAAGGGCATGCGCCTGACCGGCCGCTACATGTTCGCGCGCAAGATCACCGTCCTCTTCCCCGAGGAGAAGACGCCGATCTCGCCCCGGTTCCGCGGTCTGCACGCCCTGCGCCGGTATCCCAACGGGGAAGAGCGCTGCATCGCCTGCAAGTTGTGCGAGGCGGTCTGTCCGGCATTGGCGATCACGATCGAGTCCGACGTCCGAGAAGACGGGTCGCGCCGCACCACCCGATACGACATCGACCTGACCAAGTGCATCTTCTGCGGTTTCTGCGAAGAGTCCTGCCCGGTGGACTCGATCGTGGAGACGCATGTGCTTGAATACCACGGCGAAAAGCGCGGCGACCTCTACTTCACCAAGGAAATGCTGCTGGCGGTCGGCGACCGCTATGAGCCGGAAATCGCCGCCGCGCGAGAGTCGGACGCCCGCTATCGTTGACCCGGACTGAACCTTGGACGCCAAGACTGGACTCTTCTATCTCTTCGCCCTGCTGACGGTACTGGCCGCAACCCGGGTCGTGACGGCTCGCAACCCGGTCCACAGCGTGCTGTTCCTGGTGCTCACCTTCGTGTCGGCGGCCGCGATCTGGCTGCTGCTGCAGGCGGAATTTCTTGCCATCGTGCTGGTGCTGGTCTACGTCGGTGCGGTCATGGTGCTGTTCCTGTTCGTGGTGATGATGCTCGACATCAACATGGACCAGATGCGTCACGGCTTCTGGCGGACGCTGCCGGTGGCCCTGTTCGTCGGCGCAGCCATCGTCATCGAGTTGTCGCTGGTCTTGTGGGTGCAGTTCGGCCTGATCAAGTCCGCCGACGCACCCGCCCTGCCGCTCAACTACAGCAACACGGCCGAACTCGGCCAACTTCTGTACACGGACTATATCTACCCGCTCGAAGTCGCCGGCACCATCCTGCTGGTGGCGATGGTCGCCGCCATCGCGCTGACCCTTCGCCATCGCAAGGACTCCAAGGGCCAGTCGCC
>JBBRJB010000040.1:0-11533 GCA_038220085.1 Burkholderiales bacterium | reverse complement strand
CGGTGGCGGCCAAGCCGGTGATCATGCGCATGGGCGGGGTTCCGGTGATGGCCTATTCGACCTTCATCGCCAGCCCCTTGCTGGTCGGGCTGTCCTGGCAGGCCGGGATGAACGTCGACTGGATCGGGCTGCGCTGGGAGGTCTGGCTCGGCCTGGTGTGGGGCGTGCTCATCTCCGCCTTCCTCGGCTGGATCGTCTGGGGCTGGGTCAATGTTGTCCGCGGGGTCGGGCGAACTGCGCCGTTGATCTACCTGATGCCGGTCGTCGCCGGAGCGGTCTCGTGGTTCTTCATCGGCGAATCCATGACCGCGAGCAAGCTGATCGGCGCGGCAATCACCCTGGGCGGGGTTGCGCTTGCCCAGTACGGACCGATGTTGTTCAAGCGCCGCAAGCCCGGCTGAAAACCGACCGTTCATCGGCGACGCGCCGGCCGCCGTCTGCCGCCTGCCGACGTCTGTCAGTCCCCGCGCGGCGTCGCCGGTCCTGCGTGAAATACTTTTGCCATCACAAGACGGATCCGGGACACGTGGCGATGAGCAGCCGGCAGGCAGGTTGGCGAACGGACAGCGGCAGGCGGGTAATGCCTGCGCTGCTGGCGATGCTGGTCGCCGCAAGCGGCGCCGGCCTGGAGGCACGCGCTGCGCCGGCGCCGGTGCGGGATCAGTCGGAGGCGGCAGAACGCCTGATCGAGGCGGCGGGAGTGCGGCATGACCAGTACGGCCTGATGGTGCGGCCGCTGGGCAATGGCACGCTGGGCGCCAGCCACCGGAGCGATCGCCCGCTCAACCCGGCTTCGACCATGAAGCTGATCACGACGCACGCGTCGATGGCCCTGCTCGGCCCGGACTATCGCTGGGTGACGTCGGTGTATACCACCGGGCCGGTCGAAGGAGAGAGCCTGAACGGCAACCTGATCATCAAGGGCGGGGGCGACCCGAAGCTCGTGGTCGAGGATGTGACGGCGCTGATCCGCCAGTTGCGCCTGGCCGGCCTGCGCGAGATCCATGGCGACCTGATCATCGACGACTCCCTCTTTGCAGCGGGCCCGGAGCGCCTGGCGTCCTTCGACGGCGACGACTCGCAGCCGTACAACGTCCGGCCGTACGCGGCGCTGATGAACTTCAAGGCGACCCGCTTCCTGATCGATCCCAAGCGCGGGAAGGTCACGATGGATCCGCCCCTGGCGGACGTCCGGATCGACAACCAGGTCAAGGTGCTGCAAGGCAAGTGTCGCCCCAACAGCACCGGCTTTTCTATCGATGACGCGGTCGGTACGGAGACACGCCCGACCATCCGCATCTCCGGTACCCAGGTGCGCGCCTGCGGCGAACAGTTCTTCTATGCCTCCGCCTTGACGCATCGCCAGTTCATACACGGCTTCTTCAAGGCTGCCTGGAAGCAGGCCGGCGGCTTGCTGACCGGCACGACGCGGGTGGGCCCGGGTGCCGCCACCGGCAACCCGTACTACAACTGGTATTCCCCGCGCACACTGAGCGACGTGGTGCGCGACATCAACAAGTTCAGCAACAACGTGATGGCCAGGATGCTGCTCCTGCAGATGGCCGCGCACAACCAGCAGACGCCGGCGACGCTGGACGATGCTCGCCGGATCGTCCAGCAGTGGTATGCCAACCAGGGGCTGCCGATGACCTCGCTGGTGCTCGAGAACGGCTCCGGGCTGTCGCGGATAGAACGGGTTTCGGCGGGGGACCTCACCGCCGTCCTGGCGCATGCCGCCGCCAGCATCCACGCCGCCGCGTTCGAGGATTCGCTGCCGCAGGTCGGCATCGACGGCACCATGCGCACGCGACTGCGGCGCAGTCCGGTTGCGGGCAACGCGTACATCAAGACCGGGACCCTGCGCGACGTCAGGGCGATCGCCGGCTACGTGACCGCGATCTCGGGCGAGCGGTATGCCGTGGCCCTGCTGATCAACGGACCCCTGGCCGAGGGCGCGCGCAAGGCGCAGGACGACCTCCTGCGATGGATCTACCAGAACGGTTGAGTCCGCAGCGGCTGATCACTCCCGCAGGTCCTGCCACAGGTCTATCAGCATCATCACGAAGCCGATGGCGATGACCGCGATCAGCGCCAACTCGCGCAACTTGAAGACGATGGGAGCCAGGAATACCGCCATCAATGCCACGGCGACAACCCCGAACAGGTATTTCATCATGGCAGGAGATCCTCAGGATTAGCGCTCGGGCGCCGGGATAGCTACCCGGTCGGCAAGCCAACGTGCGGTACTGAGCAGGCGGGCATCGCAGTGGCGCGGACCGATCAGCTGAACGCCCAGTGGCATGCCGTTGTTGCCCTGCAGCAGGGGCAGGTTCAGGGCCGGCATGCCGCAGAGTGTCCAGAGCGTGCAGAAGACGGGATTGCCGGTGCTGTCCAGACCTCCGGGCGCAGTTCCTGGCGCCGATGGCGTGAGGATCGCGTCATAGGCCGCGAAAACTTCCTCGAAGCTCTCGTTCAGGGGCAGGATTCGCGCCATGGCTCGCTGGTGGGCTACCGCGGAAACCCCGCGGCCACGCTCAATCAGGGCACGTATCGGCTCGCTGAGCTGGTCGCGACCCTCGGCATACTCCCGATCCAGATTGAAAGCCATCTCGGCCTCCATGATCGTCCGATGCCACTCGATACCTTCCAGGGCGGACGCCGGCAATTCGAGTTCTTGGCAATGCACTCCCAGCAGGTCGACGAGTTCGGCAAAGGCTTCGTGGGTCTCGGGAGCGGCCTGCTCCCACATCGGCGTCTTGACGAAGGCGATTGTGGGCGGCAGCGGGGGCGGTTCCGAAGCCGCGGCCAGAAAAGGCGGCGCCGCCCGGGGCCGGGTATCCGGATCGGCCGAATCGAACCCGACTAACGCCTGGGCAAGCAGCGCGGCGTCCTGAAGGCTACGCCCGAAGACGCCGACCTGGTCGAGAGTGCGGGACAGCGTCAGGATGCCGCGTCGAGGAATCAGACCATGGCTCGGCTTGAAACCCCAGACGCCACAGAATGAGGCGGGCCGGATCACCGAGCCGTTGGTCTGGGTGCCGACGGCCAGCGGCACCATGGCCGCGGCAACCGCGGCGGCCGAGCCGCTGGACGAGCCCCCGGGCGTGTGCTGGGCATTGTGTGGATTGCGGGTCTTGCCGGGCGTGAAATAAGCCAGTTCGGTGGTGACCGTCTTGCCCAGGATGATGGCGCCGGCGGCCCGCAGCCGCTCAACGACGGCAGCGTCGCGGGCCGGGGTGCGATGCGCGTGCAGGGGCGTGCCGTCCTCGGTGGGAAGGTCGGAGGTGTCGATGATGTCTTTGACGCCGACTGGCAGCCCATGCAGGATGCCCAGCGATTCGCCACGCATCCGTCGCAGGTCGGCGTCGCGGGCCTGCGCCAGCGCATGGTCACGATTCAGGTGTGCCCAGGCCTGAACAGCGTCTTCTACCTCATCGATACGCGCGATACATGCGCTCACCAGTTGCTCGGCGGACATCTCGCCTGCTCGCAATGCACGCGCCAGGTCGACGGCGGCAAGGGCGTTGAGCGGCGCCTGATCCGTCACCGAAAGCGTCCCGGAAAGTCAGCGGTCATCTCACCGACCGCCATAGAAGAGATCCGGCAGGAAGAACACCAATGCCGGGAACACGTAGACCATGACCATCGCGACAATGACCATCCCAAGGAAGGGCAGGCAGCCGCGGAATATCGTCGACAGCAGGACGTGCTTGGGCGCAATGCCCTTCAGATAATAGGCCGACATGGCCATTGGCGGCGTGAGGAACGAGGTTTGCAGGTTCAAGGCCACCAGGATGCCGAAAAAGATGGGGTCGATCTCGAAGTGCGCGACCAGCGGCAGGAAGATCGGCACGAAGATGATGATGATCTCGCTCCATTCGAGCGGCCAGCCGAGAAGAAAAATGATTGCTTGCGCAAGGATCAGGAACGTGACCGGCGTCAGGTCCAGGTACAGCACGAAATCCTTGATGAGACCTTCACCGCCAAGGTAGGAGAACACCGACGAAAAGGTCCAGGACCCGACAAACAGGAAGCACACCATGGCGGAGGTGCGTGCCGTCAGGTACACCGATTCGCGCAGGCGTCCCCAAGTCAGTGCGCGATAGGCTGCCGCAAGAATCAGTCCGCCGAGGGCGCCAACGGCGGCTGCTTCTGTAGGCGTGGCCAGGCCGAAGAGGATCGAGCCAAGTACCGCGGTGATCAGTGCAGCCAGCGGGAAAAAGGCCTTGATCAGCAGCAGCACGGTGCGTGAGAACGAGACGTTGGATTCCTCCTTGCTCAGCTTGGGCGCCAGGGAAGGATTCTGGATGGCGCGCCCGATCACGAAGAGGATGTACAAGCCGGCCAGCAGGAAGCCGGGCAGCAACGCGGCGGCATAAAGCCGCACGACCGACGTCCCGGACGCTGCCGCATAGACGATCAGCATGATCGACGGTGGAATGAGGATGCCGAGCGTGCCGCCGGCGCAGATCACGCCGGTCGATAGTCTCTGGTCATAGCCTGCTTTGAGCATCACCGGCAGTGCCAGCAATCCCATCAGGGTGACCACCGCGCCGACGATACCTGTGGCGGTGGCGAACATCGCGCAGGTGAGGAGCGCAGCGACCGCGAGTGCGCCAGGGACCCCGCGCAGCGCGACCCGCAGGCTGTAGAACAGTTGCTCGAGAATGTTCGAGCGTTCGATGATATAGCCCATGAACAGGAACAGCGGCACCGCCACCAGCACGTCGCTGCTCATGATGCTGTAGGTGTTCTGCGTGAACAGGTAGAAGACACGGTTCTCGAAAAAGGCCTGGCCCGCCGAGTGATAGGCGTAGTAGCCGAAGCCGACGCCCATTGCCATCAGCGTGAAGGCGATCGGAAATCCCAGCAGGATGATGAAGATGAAAATCCCCAGCATCATCAGTGCGACGAACTGATCACTCATGGCTGCTACTCCCATTCTGCGAGTTCGCAACCTGATTGATCCGCGCGCTGCGCGCCAGTTCCACCTCCATCTCGTCGACGTCATGCAGACGCGCTGGCCAATCGCCTTCTTGCAGGCACAACAGGCACCGGCAGACCTCGGCCGTGCCCTGCAGGGTGAGCAGCACGCCGGCGATGGGGATCAGCATCTTCAGTGGCCAGACCGGCATGCCGACCGGACTGTAGACGCTCACCTCCTTGAGCCGGATCGCGTCGCTGGCATAGTCGAAGCCGTAGAAAACCAGGGCCAGCACCCCCGGGAAGTAGAACAGGAAGTACAGGACGAACTCGAGCCGGGCCTGGGTGCGCGGCCGCCAGAGCCGGTAGAAGACATCACCGCGGACGTGACCGTTGCGGGACAGCGTGTACGGTCCCGCCATCAGGAACAGGGCGCCGTAGAGGATGTAGCTCATGTCGAACGCCCAGCTGGTGGGGTCGTTCAACACGTATCGCACGAACACTTCGAACGAGGTCCCGAGCATGAGAATCATAATGCACCAGGCAAAGGCATGGCCCACCGTCTTGCTGAGCAGATCGATACCGTACATGTAGGTACGCATCAGATACATCCTTGGCGCGGCACATCAGGCGTGACGAGGCCGCCGCATAGCGGCGGCCTCGTCGGCAGGAGCAACTGCAGTCTTGCAATCTCAACCGAGACTGCACTTTCCACCGGCAATCGTCTCAGGCGGTAGGCAACTTGGTGTTGAAGACGTGCTCGTACCCCATCTTGAAGTCGGCTTCGTTCAGGGCTGCGTAATAAACCACGCGTTTGGCCCAGGCCCTTTGCGAGTCGACCACCTTCTTGAAGAACGGATCTTCATCCGATAGCTTCTTGGTGAGCACGTCCCAAGCCTTCAACTGTTCCTGCATGACTTCGCGCGGGGTGCGCACCACGTTGACCTTGTACTTGTCCTGAAGTTCCTGAAGGTCCCGGGAGTAATTGTCCATGGCGGTCCACCAGTTCGAGGAACTGGCCGCCTCGACACCATAGGTGAGGATCGCCTGCAGGTCCTTCGGAACCGACTCCCACTTCTTGCGGTTGAAGATGATCTCGAAGAACTCCATGGCCTGGTGAAAGCTGCCCATCATGTAAGTCTTGGCCACGTCCTGCGCACCGAAGCGCATATCTGAAGTGGGATTGTTGAACTCGAAAGCGTCGATCACGCCCCGCTCCATGGCCGGGACTATTTCGCCGCCGGGCAACTGCGTTACTCGTGCGCCCATCTGCTGGAACAGATCGGCAGCGAGGCCCACGGTGCGGTACTTCAGGCCCTTGATCTGGGACGCATCAGTGATCGGCTTCTTGAACCATCCCAGCGGCTGGGTCGGCATCGGCATGGCAAAGAAGCCGACCACGTCGAGCTGCAACTGCTTGAGTAATTCCCGGTACATCTCGAGTCCGCCGCCCCGGTAGATCCATGCCAGGGTCTGGGGTGCATCGCAACCGTTGATCGGGCCCGAGCCGAACAAGGAAGCGACCTTGCTCTTGCCGTACCAGTACACCGGTACCGAGTGCCCGGCGTCCAGTACGCCCTTGTTGACTGCGTCCATGACCTCGAACGGCTTGACGACAGCACCGCCCAGGAGGTAGTCGATGCGCAGGCGCCCGCCGGCCATCTCGTTGACGCGCTTGACGTACTCCTCAGCCATCTCGTTGAAGATGTCCTTGGCGCCCCACGATCCCTGCATCTTGATGACGATGGGGTTCTGGGCCCTGGCAATCATCGGGAATGCCAGTGAACCGACGCCGGCGGTGGCAGCGCCGGCAAGAAATCGGCGACGAGGTCGGGCAGCGGGAACGGCAGCGGGAACGGTAGCGGGAACGGTAGCGGGAACGGCAGCGGACAACTGATCTGCACCCGGCTGAGTGGACGTGGGTTGAGCCATGCTTGTCTCCTTGAATGGTTTTCTGCGGGAAGCCCGATTGCGATTGTTCGGTCGCGTACCGCCGTGACCGTCAGGCGTTGGCCTTCCAATACGACCGATTGAGTTTAAATGTGATCGAGGTGCCATGACAAGCAAGCCGGGGGGGTGTTTTCCCGGGGGACTACAGGCCCAAGGCACCCCAGATGGAGTCGACGCGCCGCTTGACGGCGGAGTCCATGAGAATTGCCCGGCCCCATTCCCGCGTGGTTTCGGCCTGCCACTTGTTGGTGGCATCGATGCCGACCTTGGAGCCAAGCCCACTGACCGGGGAGGCGAAGTCGAGATAGTCGATCGGCGTGCGATCGACCAGCGTCATGTCGCGGATCGGGTCGACCCGGGTGGTGATCGCCCAGATCACTTCCTTCCAGTCCCGGATGTCGATGTCGTCGTCGCAGACGATGATGAACTTGGTGTACATGAACTGGCGCAGGAAGCTCCATATGCCGAACATCACGCGCTTGGCGTGGCCGGCGTATGCCTTGCGGATCGACACGACAGCAAGCCGGTAGGAGCAGCCTTCAGGGGGCAGATAGAAATCGGTGATTTCCGGAAACTGTTTGCGCAGCAGCGGAACGAAGACCTCGTTCAAGGCGACCCCCAGTATCGCAGGCTCGTCCGGTGGCTTGCCGGTGTAGGTGGAGTGGTAGATCGGGTTGTCGCGCAGGGTGATGCGCTCGACGGTGAACACCGGGAACCAGTCGCGTTCGTTGTAGTAGCCGGTGTGATCGCCGAAGGGACCTTCGATGGCCATCTCGTAGCCGGTCAGTGCCTGCGAAGGCAGCGGCCCCGGGTGGCCCAGGCGGCTGGCGTGTGCGGCAGTCAAGGCGCCGTCGGCATCGGTTGCGATCACGCCTTCCAGCACGATCTCGGCGGTGGCGGGAACCTGCAGGTTCGACCCGAGACACTTGACCAGCTCGGTCTTCGAGCCGCGCAGCAGGCCGGCGAACTGGTACTCCGACAGCGTGTCCGGCACCGGCGTCACCGCGCCGAGCATGGTGGCGGGATCTGTGCCGAGCGCAACCGCGATCGGAAACGGCTGGCCCGGATTCACGCGACGATGCTCCTGGAAGTCGAGCGCGCCGCCACGATGAGTCAGCCAGCGCATGATTGTCTTGTCGGGTGCGATCACCTGCTGGCGGTAGATGCCCAGGTTCTGCCGCGGCTTGCCCGGACCGCGGGTCACGACCAGTCCCCAGGTGATCAGTGGTGCCGCATCGCCCGGCCAGCAGGTCTGGATCGGCAGTTCGCCGAGATCCACCGACCGTCCTTCGACGATCCGGCTCTGGCAGGGGGCCGTGGTCACGATTCTGGGCGACATGTTGAGCACCTGCTTGAGCACCGGCCATTTGTCCCAGGCGTCCTTGAGGCCGCTCGGCGGATCCGGCTCCTTCAGGTAGGCAAGCAGCTTGCCGACTTCGCGCAGGGCCTGCACCGAGTCCTCTCCCATGCCGCGCGCGACCCGGGCCGGGGTGCCGAAGAGATTGGTCAGAACCGGAATCGACCAGCGTCGGTCGGCATCGCGAGGGTGCTCGAACAGCAGGGCCGGACCCGCTGCCCGCAGCACCCGGTCGGAGATCTCGGTCATCTCCAGGCGCGGCGAGACCGGCTGCGTGATCCGCTTCAATTCGCCGCGCTCTTCGAGCAGACGGATGAAATCGCGAAGGTCGGAATACCGTTGGCTCATGTGTACTGGTCGCGCGAGAAGTGCGCCTCTCCTGCATGAATTTTCGCATGCGCGCGCATGCAGGGTCGGTGTCGGCCGGGCTGCCGCAAGCGCGCCAAAGGCGAGGGGCTTGCGCCCGCCGACGGGGTGGCTGCTAGAATGCGCCACGGTTCGGCCGGGGACGCAGTGCGCACCGGGCCGAAGTAAACGTCACGTAATGGCGACCAACGGAGACGCAGAAGCTCCGCGAACCAAGGAGCCTGGATGTCCCGATTGTCATGTCCGTCCGCGAATGCGGCGGGTGGGTGGCCACTGGTCTGTGCCCCCCGAGCCCGAGTCCCCCGCACGCGTGCCGCCCGACCTGGCCGGCTGAAAATGTCCATCATGATCGGCGCGCTCGCCGCCTGCGGCCTCGTCAATGCCCAGCAGGCCGCGCAGGCGCCGGATCCTGCCGCGTCGGCCTCGGGGCTGATGCCGCCGACGGGACTGGCTGAACCGGTAGCGACAAGCGCGGCCGATCGCCTTCGACACGATGCGGTTCAGTCCGCGTCCGTGCCGGTCCCCAAGCCCCTGCCACCGGTCAAGCTCAGCCGCGACGAGCGCACCCTCGCCCGTCACATCGCGCGCACCTATCGCGTCGCGAACGAGTCGATCGAGCGCTTCGTCCACTATGCCTTCAAGGCGGCGAGCGAATTCCGGCTCGATCCCCATCTCATCCTGGCCGTGATGGCAGTCGAGTCCGGCTTCAATCCCGACGCGCAGAGCAGCGCCGGCGCGCAAGGCCTGATGCAGGTCCACACGCGGGTGCACTCCAGCAAGTTCGAGCCCTTCGGCGGCCCCGAAGCGGCCTACGATCCCGTGGCCAACATCAAGGTCGGCGCTCGTATCCTGAGCGAGTACGTCAATCGCTACGGCACCGTGGCCGCCGGCCTCAAGGCCTATGTCGGCGCCGCCCTGCATGACACGGACGGCGGCTATGGCAGCAAGGTGATGAGCCGCCAGGCGGAGTTCGACCAGGCAGTTCGCGCCAGATCCGGTGGCACGCGCCAGGCTGCCGCCGACGAGAGCGCCGGGCGTTCGAGCACTCTCAGTGTGGGGGCGATGGTCGACGGGGTGGGGACCAGTATCGGCCTGTAGGACCGGACCGACCCTTCGCGCTGCCTCGTCGTCCCGCAGGCGGACCGGCCCGCCGGGCCGGTTGTCAGCCCCGGCGCAGGTCCTTGAGCCAGCTATCCATCCGGCCGATTGCCTGCTGCAGTGACGGCAGCGACGTGGCGTAGGACAGCCGCAGATAGCGGTCCGGATCGTGCAGGCCGAAGTCCACTCCCGGCACCAGCGACACGTGCGCCTCTTCCAGCAGGCGATGACAGAATTCGCCGCTGCTCAAGCCCGTGCCGGCGCAATCGACGTAGACGTAGAACGCGCCGTCCGGTTTCGCCGGCACCAGCAGGCCGATCGATTCGAGCGCCGGAACGATGTAGTCGCGTCGCTCGCGAAAGGATTCCCGGCGCTGCGCGTAGATGGTCATGCTCTCGGGCCGGAAGCAGGCCAGAGCTGCATACTGGGCCAGCGCCGAGGGGCAGATGAACAGGTTCTGCGCCAGTTTCTCAAACACCGACACCAGGGCCGGCGGCACCACGAGCCAGCCGAGACGCCACCCGGTCATGCTGAAGAACTTGGAGAAGCTGTTGGTGACGATGACGTCGTCGCCCAGGGCGAGGGCCGAGCGCGGCGGCGCCGATTCCCCTGCGACTCCGTAGGACAGGTCGAGATAGATCTCGTCGACGATGGTGAAGCCCTTGCGCTGGCGCACTTCGTCGACGATCGCTGCCAGTTCGTCGAACGCGATCGACGTGCCGGTGGGATTCGCCGGCGATGCGAGCAAGGTACCCTTGACCGCGCCGTCCCAGTGACGGCGCAGCAGATCGACGGTCATCTGGAACCGGGTCTGCGGGCCGACCGGCACCAGGGTCGGCACGCCGTCACAGGCCGCGATGAAATGACGATTGCAGGGATAGCTCGGATCGGTCAGCAGGACCTTGTCGCCCGGATCGACCAGCGCCATGCAGGCGAGGGTCAGCGCCGCCGAGGCGCCGGCGGTGACGATGATGCGGCCCGGATCTATGTCGAGGCCGAATCGCTGCGCATAGTCGTTGGCGATGGCACGGCGCAGCGGCTCGATTCCCAGCGCCGGCGTATAGCCGGTGCGACCCGCCCGCACTGCCTCGTCGAGTGCCGCCACCACCAGTGGCGGGGCCGTGAAGTCCGGCTCGCCGATGCTCATGTGGATGACCGGATGGCCGCTGGCCTCCAGGGCTGCCGCGCGCTTGACGAGTTCCATGACGTGGAAGGGTGCAATCTGCCCGGTGCGGCGGGCGAGGCCGGGCGGCGGCAGGGCTGAGGCGGGCGCGGTGGCGTGAGACAAGCGGATCGTCCGGATACCTGGATTCTGCCAGCAGCCCTCAGCGGCCGCTGAACCGGGGCTTCTGCTTGGCGAGGAAAGCCTGGTAGCCGGTACGAAAATCTTCGGTGTCGAAGCAGTCGAAGGCTTCGAGATATTCGGCCTCGGTCAGGGGCGCGGAATCGGCCAGGCGGCGCGCGAACTTCTTGTGCCAGCGCGCCACCAGCGGCGCGTTCAGTTTTTCCGGCCGGTTGAGAACGACGGTGGCGATGGCCCCGTCACGCTCGACCAGTATCGATTCCTTTTGCATGCCGCCTCCGGGTGAGCAGTATCAGCGATAAAAGAGGTTCACCAGGCCCAGGCCGGTGACCGGCACGTAGGTGACAAGCAGCAGCACCATCAGGAGGACGAAGATGAAGTACACGTTGACCCGGGAGACCTCCCAGACGCCTGCCTTGGCGATCGAGCAGGCCACCATGAGGACGCTGGCCACCGGCGGCGTCTGTTGGCCGATTCCCAGATTGAGGGTGACCACCAGCCCGAAATGGACCGGGTCGATGCCCGCGGCGTGAACC
>JBBRJB010000039.1:0-11602 GCA_038220085.1 Burkholderiales bacterium | reverse complement strand
TCACCGGGGCGCTTGCCGGACTCAAGGCGGACCTCATCACCGGCGGCTTCACGCTCGGCGGGGGCATGATCGCCGGCGGCGTACTCGGTGCTTTGGGCGCCGCGGGCCTGGCGCGCGGCTACAACATGGTTCGCGGCACTGAAACCGTCACCGTGACATGGACCGACGAAGTCATGAACCGCCTGGTTGCGTCGTCGCTGCTCGCTTATCTCGCCGTGGCGCATTACGGCCGCGGCCGCGGACAATGGGCCCAGTCGGAACATCCGGCTTTCTGGGAGAGTACGGTCAAGGACGTGCTGGTCCAGCAAGGTGACAACTTCTCGAACTTCTGGCGCAAGCGTCAGGCGTACAAGCAGGAGACCCTCACCGCTGCCGTACAGACGGAACTGACGCTGGCAGCGGAAAGGGTGCTGATCCGGCTCTATCCCGAAGCCGTAGCGGCGGCGGCGATCGGCACCGAGAACGCAAGGATCAGCGCCGAGGCCCGCGCGGATGCGCTGCGCCTGCAGGAGGCACGAGCGCTGGAAGCGATCCGCGCCGCGGCCGCGGCAGAAGTAGCGGAGGCCGCGGCGGCCGCCGTGGCCGAGTTGGAGGCACAGGTCCAGGCTCACGCCGAGGCCCAGGCAGCGGCAGAAGCGCGGAACCAGGCTGGCCCGCAGGCACCAGCGAACGAAGCCGATGCGGCTGCGAGGGAAGGGGTTGAGCCGGGGGCACAGCCGGAAGTACGATCCGAGGCCGCGCCTGCCGACCCAGTGCCCGGGTCAGCGCCGGAATCAGCGCCGGAATCAGCGCCGGAATCGTCCCCAGTGCCTTCACCCCGGACGAACGCCGCGCCGATGCCGGTACCGCCCGTCACGTCGGCCCATAAGCCCGCCTCCCCGCCGGCTACCCGCACCATGAAAAGGAATCCCGGTGCCGGTCGACGGCGCCGGATGCGACGAGGCATGGATGTCCCGGACAGCGGCGCCCTGCTGCCTCAGGGGCGGGCCCGCTCTTCGTCCTGATCCGGTCGCAGTCCTGATGACGAACAGTCCCTGGCGCCCGGTTGACGACCAGGGGCGTGAACTGGCCCGGCAGTTGATGATCGGGACGCCCACAGCCGCCCTGGCCACCATCGAACCCGCCGGCGGATGGCCCTATAGCAGCCTGGTCAACGTTGCATCCACCGGCGACGGCGCCCTCCTGATCCTGGTCTCATGCCTTTCGGTGCACACCCAGGCGCTCGCCCGCGATCCGCGCTGCAGCCTGCTGCTGGCCGATGCCGGGCGCGGGGACCCGCTGGCGCACCCGCGGCTGACGGTGTTCGGACGCGCCGTCTTCCTCGATCGCGATACCGAGGAGCATCGGGGGGCCCGCCATCGCTTCCTGGCCCGGCACCCGCAAGCCGGACGTTACGCCGACTTCAGCGACTTCAGTTTCGCAAGGATCCAGCCCGAACGCGCCCTGCTCAATGCCGGATTCGGCCGCGCGAGCGAACTGGCAGCCTCCGACCTGCTCCCCGGTCCCGCTGCCGGCGAAACAAGGCGCCCCGGCTGATTCCCGCGCCGCCGCCCTACCTCCTCGCCGCCCTTCCCCCTCGCCGGTCTGCTACTCTGCGCGGTTCAACTCGAGGAGTAGAAATGAAGGATCTGAAAGGCAAGGTGGTCCTGGTGACCGGCGGTTCGACCGGAATCGGGGCCGCCGCGGCACGGGCCTTTGCGCGCCAGGGCGCCCGGACCGTCGTCCAATACAACGCCAGCGAGGCTGCTGCTGCCGCCCTGGTCGCTGAGATCGGGCGCGAGGGCGGGGAGGCCCAGATGATCGGCGGCGACGTGACCGACCTGGCCAATGTCAGTCGCATCGTCAGCGATACCGCGGCGAAAATGGGGCGCATCGACATTCTCGTCAACAACGTCGGCAGCCTGGTGAAGCGCACACCGGTGGCCGACTACAGCATCGAATTGCTGGATGAGGTGCTGAACCTGAACGTTCGCCAGCTGGTCTGGTTCCTTCGCGAAGCCGCCATCGTCATGCGCCGCCAGGGCGGCGGCAACATCATCAACACCACGTCGATCGCGGCCCGCAACGGTGGCGGCCCGGGCTCCGTTCTCTATGCGGCCGCCAAGGGATTCGTATCCACCGCCACCCGCGGCTGGGCCCGTGAGCTTGCCCCCGACGGCATCCGGGTCAATGGCGTATCGCCCGGCGTGATCCTCACGCCGTTTCACGAGCGCTTCACCACGTCGGCGCAACTGGAGGCGATGAAAGCGAGCGTGCCGATGAACCGGCTGGGAGAGCCCGAAGAATGCGCGGGCACATTCCTCTACCTTGCGTCCGACGAACTGAGTGGCTACGTCACCGGCCAGATCGTGGAGGTCAATGGCGGCCAGTTGATGGCCTGAGTGATAACCTGTGTGATAGCCTGAGTGACGGCCTGAGGCCGGGCCTGAAGCAGGTCATTGAAACCGGGGCCGGGTGGGTGCCGGTGCTACCAGCGCGAGTGCTCGAACAGGCGCAGCCGCATGGCGGTGAAGCCGATGCTGGCGAGCAGCAGCGCAACCAGCACCACCGTGGACAGCGTAAAGCAGGCGCCCGAAATCAGCGGCGCGGCCATCACGTCGGAGGCGGTCCCGGTGGCGACTAGACCCACCAGCATGCGCAGGTAGCGGCGCATGTACACCGGCAGGAAGCGCAAACCGCGCTCGCGGTTGCCCCGCACGATTGCCGCGCGCTGCATCACGCCAGCCCTGGGCGGGACCTCGTCAAACAGCCAGACGAAGCTCAGGTAGCGCCACAGCAGGCTGATCAATGACGAGTTCGGCATGATGCTCATCCGGGAGATTGAAGCCGGCGGTCGGCCGGGCGACCCCTTCCCATACTCCGACAGGCTCCTAGCGGTTCGAATCCATGGCTTTCTCGCTGCCCGCCACTTTCTCACCAACCGCATGCGCCCCGGGCAAAGCCTGGGCCCGCTCGATCCCCGAGATGATGGCCCGCAGCGACGCGGTGACGATATTGGAATCCATGCCGACGCCGAACAGCGTCTGCTCATCGTCGATCCGCAATTCCAGGTAGGCGACGGCCTGAGCGTTGGCACCCTCGCCGACGGCGTGCTCGTGATAATCCAGCACCCGCACCGAGCGGCCGGTGCTTGCGTTGAATCCGTTGACGAAGGCGTCGATCGGGCCGGAGCCGGAGCCCTGCACCTGAACCTGCTCTCCGAGGCACTGGACCTCCGCGCTCAAGGTCAGCGATCGCGTCGCCCCGCGACTCTCGTCGACGATATGGTGCGACGGCGCCGGGATCCGGCCGATGCCGTACTCGCGTTCGAACAGCTGCCAGATGTCCTGTGCGGTCAACTCCTTGCCGGAGTCATCCATCACGCCTTGCACCACCTGGCTGAATTCGATCTGCAGGCGCCGTGGCAGCTCCAGCCCGTACTCACTTTCCAGCAGGTAAGAGATTCCACCCTTGCCGGACTGGCTGTTGACGCGGATCACCGCCTCGTAGTTGCGCCCGAGGTCCTTGGGATCGACCGGGAGATAGGGCATGTCCCAGATATCGTCGGGTTTGCGCGCCGCCAGCGCCTTCTTGATCGCATCCTGGTGCGAACCGGAGAAGGAGGTATAGACCAGATCACCAACATAGGGATGTCGGGGATGCACCGGCAACTGGTTGCAGTGCTCCACGGTGCGGCGAATGTCGTCGATATCCGCGAAATCGAGACCCGGAGACACGCCCTGGGAGTACAGGTTCAGCGCTATGTTGACCAGATCGACGTTGCCTGTACGTTCGCCGTTGCCGAACAGGCACCCTTCTATCCGGTCTGCGCCCGCCATCAGAGCGAACTCTCCCGCGGCCGTGCCGGTACCGCGGTCATTGTGCGGATGGACCGACAACACGACCGAATCCCGGCGAGCGATGCTGCGATGCATCCACTCGATCATGTCCGCGAAGATGTTCGGGGTCGAATGCTCCACCGTCGACGGCAGGTTGATGATGCACTTTCGCGCGGGGGTCGGCTCCCAGACCGCGGTAACCGCGTCCACCACACGCTTGGAGAAGGCCAACTCCGTACCGGAGAACATCTCCGGGGAATACTCGAAGGTCCAGTCGGTCTGCGGCTGACGCGCCGCCATGTCCCGGATCAGCCGCGCATTCGCCTCGGCCAGTCCGACGATGCCGTCCTCGTCCATCCCGAGCACCACCTTGCGCATCACCGGCGCTGTGGCATTGTAGAGATGGACCACTGCCCGCCTGGCGCCTACGAGCGACTCGAAGGTGCGCGCGATCAGCGGCTCCCGGGCCTGGGTCAGGACCTGGACGGTGACGTCGTCCGGCACCAGGTCTTCCTCTATCAGCTTGCGCACGAACCCGAATTCCGTCTGCGAGGCAGACGGGAATCCGACCTCGATCTCCTTGAACCCGATCCGGACCAGCAACTGGAACATGCGCACTTTGCGCGCCACGTCCATCGGTTCGATCAGCGCCTGGTTGCCGTCACGCAGGTCGACGCTGCACCACAGCGGCGCCTTGTTCAGCACGGCCTCAGGCCAGGTTCGGTCTGACAAACGGACCGGCGCGAAAGCCCGGTACTTGGCGGCAGGGTTCTTCAACATGATGGTCTTCCGGTTTCGGTTACTGGATACAGCTTCTTGCCAGACAGCCCCCCAATGCAAAACGGCCCGTTGCTGATGCATACGGGCCGTTGATTCGAGAGGTTTGCGCGCGCGCTACCGTCTCCGCCCGTGGGGGATCAGCAGTAGCAGGCCTAGGAAAAAGTGTTTCATGCCACCGACTGTAGCACAGAACTGGCGCGGCGGAAATCCCCGCGAAGGCCCCGCGAAGGCCCTCCGGCGCCGGCGCCCGCCGGCGGGTATAAGATTGCTGCCGAACCCTGCCGGCGGCAACCCCTGCCATTGCAGGCCGACCGCACCACCAAGGCTCCATCATGCCCAGGCAAAAAGACATTGCCCGCTACCGCAATATCGGCATCATCGCCCACATCGATGCCGGCAAGACCACGACCACCGAGCGTGTGCTCTATTACACCGGCCGCAAGCACCAGATCATCGAGGTGCATGACACCAAGGACGGCAAGGGCAGCACCACCACCGACTACATGGAGCAGGAACGCAAGCGCGGGATCACGATCCAGAGCGCGGCCGTCTCCACCGAGTGGAAGGGCTATCAGATCAACCTGATCGACACGCCCGGACACGTCGATTTCACCATCGAGGTCAATCGCAGCCTGCGCGTCCTGGACGGAGCGGTGGTGGTGTTCGACGGCGTCGCCGGGGTCGAACCCCAGACGGAGACCAACTGGCGCCTGGCCAACCAGTACAACGTGTCCCGCATGTGCTACGTGAACAAGATGGACCGGATGGGCGCCAACTTCGGGCATTGCCTGGCCGGCATTCGCGAACGGCTCGGCGCAAAGGTCGCCTTGTGCCACGTGCCCCTTGGCAGCCATGACGAATTCGTCGGCATGGCCGACCTGGTGGCCGGGCTCGCCTATATCTGGACGTCCGAGGACAAGGACAGCATCTGGGAAACCGTGCCGCTGGATTCGCTGGAGGGACGCTTCAATTTCTCCGCCACCCGCGATGCGGACTGGATCCGCCAGATTCCGGCGTTGCGCCAGGATATGCTGGAGACCGCGCTGGCCTATGACGACGACGCCTTCATGGCCTTTGTCGAGAACGGCGAGTTCGACCAGGAGACGCTCAAGCGCTGCATCCGCAAGGGCACCGTCGACGGCACCCTGGTGCCGGTGCTGTGCGGCTCGTCGTTCAAGAACAAAGGCGTGCAGCAGCTGCTAGACGCGGTGATCGACTACCTGCCCTACCCGGGCGAAAGCGGCGGCATCCACCTGGTCGATCCCGACGGCAAGCCGATCGACGAACAGGAGATCCGCGACGACGCGCCGGTGCGCGCCCTCGCGTTCAAGATCATCAACGACCAGTTCGGTACTCTGACCTTCGTACGCGTCTACTCGGGCGTCATCAGCAAGGGAGATACCCTGCTCAACGTCACCCGCGGCAAGAAGGAGCGGATCGGCCGCATCGTCGAAGTCCAGGCCAATCACGTCAAGGACATCGACGCGGCGCGGGCCGGTGACATCTGCGCCTTCGTGTCGATGAAGGACACGGAAACCGGCGACTCCCTCTGCGACCCCGGCCATCCCGCGCTGCTGGAGCGGATGCGCTTCCCGGACCCGGTCATCAGCGTCTCCGTGGAGCCGAAGTTCCGAGACGACATCGACAAGCTCACCATGGCGCTGGTGAAGATGGCCCGGGCCGATCCCTCGCTACGCCTGCAGGTCGATCAGGAAACCGGGCAGACGGTCCTGCGTGGCATGGGCGAGTTGCACCTGGAGATCACCGTCGACCGGATGCGTACCGAACTCGGGGTGGAAGCCAACATGGGCAAGCCCAAGGTGAGTTTCCGGGAAGCCTTCGGCCAGCCGCTCGAGCGCATCTATACGCACAAGAAGCAAACCGGCGGCTCCGGGCAGTTCGCCGAAGTAAAAATGATCTTCGAGCCGCTGGAACAAGGCGCCGGCATCGAGTTCTCGGACGAAATCACCGGCGGACGGATTCCGCGGGAGTTCATACCCTCTGTGGAGCATGCGATCCGCACCGAGAGCAAGCAAGGCCAGATCGCAGGCTACGAAGTCGTCGACTTCAGGGCCAGGCTGATCGACGGCAAGTTTCACGACGTTGACAGTTCGGCACTGGCGTTCGAGATCGCGGGACGCTACTGCTTTCGCGAATCGCACAAGGCCAGCAAGCCAAGGCTGCTCGAGCCGATCATGCGGGTCGAGGTCGTCACCGAGAGCAGTTACCTCGGCGACGTCATCGGCGACATCAACCGCAGGCGCGGCCAGATCAGCGATCAGGGCCAGCGCGGGCCGCAGGCCTACATCCAGGGATTCGTGCCGCTCGCAGAGATGTTCGGTTACATCAACTTCCTGCGCTCCGCGACCAGTGGCCGCGGCACCTACACGATGGAGTTCGATCACTACTCGCAGGTCCCGTCCGGAATGGTGGACAAGCTCCTGGAAAAGGAGGCATGAGACCTGGGAAGTTCAGCTATGCTTGCAGAGGGAGCGATGAAAGCCATGACCGAGCAGGAAGGTCTCAGGACCTACGCCAGCGGGCGTGACGCGCGTCTTGCCACGCGCGGCGGCCGGCACAACGGCCCGACCAGCGGGATAGCGCCCGGCTATGTCCAGGGCAATCTCGCCATTCTGCCGCAGGCGCTGGCGGACGATTTCTTCCGCTTCTGCCAGTACAACCCGAAGCCGTGCCCCCTGCTGGCAGCCTCGGAGCCAGGCGACCCGCGCCTGCCGGCCCTGGGCGAGGATCTCGACATCCGCACCGACCTGCCGCTCTACCGCATCTGGCGCAAGGGCAAGCTGGTGGATGAGGTCTCAGACCTCAACGCCGCATGGCGCGACGACCTGGTGGCGTTCGTGCTGGGCTGCTCCTTCTCGTTCGAGGAAGCACTGATCGACGACGGCATCCGGTTGCGTCACATCGACAACGGCACCAACGTGCCGATGTACCGCACCAGCGTGCAGACCCGGCCTGCGGGGCGCTTTCACGGGCCGCTGGTGGTGTCGATGCGGCCGCTTCGGCCCGCCGACGCGATCCGCGCCGTCCAGATCACCTCGCGCTTTCCGTCCGTGCACGGTGCGCCTGTCCATCTCGGCAAACCGGAGATGATCGGCATCGAAGACATCGGGCGGCCGGACTACGGTGACGCGGTCGCGGTGAACGACGACGAGTTGCCGGTATTCTGGGCCTGCGGTGTCACGCCGCAGTCGGTCATCGCCGCCGTGCAACCGGAGTTCAGCATCACGCACGCGCCCGGCCATATGCTGGTCACCGATCTGAAGAACAGTCGCCTCGCGATCATGTGATCGCACCGCGGCGACCCGCATCCGATCATTTCACCAACATCAGGAGGAACATCATGAGCAAGCGCATTCAGGGCCGGGGGTTGGCGTGGGTCGTTGCCGGGGCATTGACCGCCGGCCTGTTCGCTGCCGGCGCGGCCGGGGCGCAGGACCTGCCCAAGACGTCGCTGAAAGTGGTCGGCGCCTGGGGTAACCTGCTGCAGTACAAGGAATTCGAGAAGCCCTTCTGGACCAAAGAGATCACCGAAAAGTCCAACGGCGCCATCACCGCCGAGATCACGCCATTCAACGAGATGGGCCTGAAAGGCGCCGAGATCTTCCGCCTGATGCGCAACGGCGTGATCGACTTCGGGTCGACCGTGCTGGGCTATGTCGCTGCCGATGACGCCCGCAACGAAGCAGTCGACCTGGCCGGGCTGGCACCGGATATCGAGACCGCGCGCAAGGTCTCCGATGCGTATAAGCCGGTCTACGACAAATTCTACGGGGAACGATTCGGCATCAAGGTCCTGGGCATCTGGCCTTATTCCGCGCAGGTGCTCTTCTGCAACGGCGCGATCAACGGTCTGTCCGATCTGAAGGGCAAGAAGGTGCGCACCGGCAACCGCACCCTGGCGGAATTCGTCGAAGCATTCGGCGGCACCGGTGTCACCCTCTCTTTCAACGAGGTCGTGCCGGCCTTGCAGAACGGCGTCGTCGATTGTGCGATCACCGGCTCGCTATCCGGCAACACCGCGAAATGGAACGAGGTGGCGACCCACCTCTATGCCTTGCCGCTGGGCTGGAGCCACGTGATGCATGCGGTCAACCTCAAGCGCTGGAACTCGCTCGATCCCAAGGTCAGGACTTTCCTGGAAAAGGAGATCGCCGGCCTGGAAGACCGGATCTGGAAAGCCGCGGCCGAAGAAACCACCCAGGGCTACCTCTGCAATGCGGGCAAGGACGGCTGCACCATGGGAACCAAGGCCAAGATGACAGTGGTGCCGGTGTCGGACGCCGACCGCGCTCTGCTGGCCAAGCAACTCACGGAAGTGGTCCTGCCGAAATGGGCGGCACGCTGCCAGGGCGACTGCGTCGAGAACTGGAATACCACGGTCGGCAAGGCTGTCGGTCTGACCGCCGACAAGTGATCCGGTCTTGAAGCTTCTCGACGCATGGCTGGCGCTGGCGAACCGGCTGTCGCGTTACGCGATCTGGTTTGCCGGCGCGCTGATGCTGGCGGCGGCGTTCCTTGTCTCGTTCGACGTGCTGGTGCGCAAGCTGCTGGTGATCTCAGTGGGCGGCGCCGACGAGCTCTCCGGCTACGCGTTCGCGATCGGGACCTCATGGGCGCTGGCGTTCACCTTGCTGCAGCGGGCCAACGTGCGCGTCGACGCCTTGTACACCCACTTGCCTGCGCGCGTGTGTGCGGTGCTCGATCTGGCGGCGATGCTGTCGCTCGGGATATTCGTCGGGCTGCTGACCTGGCAGGCGTGGGAGGTCCTTGACACCTCGCTCGCCTTCAATGCCCGTGCCACCACACCGCTGCAGACGCCGCTCTGGCTGCCGCAGTCGCTGTGGCTGGCCGGCCTGGTGCTGTTCGCCTTCACCTGGACGCCACTGCTCCTGCGGTCGATCCTGGCCCTCTCCGGCGGCGACCTGGCCGGCGTGCGCCTGCTGATCGGCGCGCGCTCGATCGAGGAGGACGCCGCCGACGAGATCACCCATGCCCGGCACCTGAAGCAGCAGGGCTCCTGAGCCGCCGCGCCGCTCCCGGCATTCAACGCCCCACCACCACTCGAGCACCGCATCCATGCTGGGCACTACTCTGATGTTGCTGTTGGGGTTGCTGGCGTTGGCGCTGCCGGTTGCCGGGGCACTGGGCGTGCTGGGTGTGGCGCTCGACCAGATCTACTCGTCGATGCCGCTGACCCGGGCGCTCGGCGAGGTGGCGTGGTCCACGTCCAAGGATTTCCTGCTCGTCGCGATCCCGATGTTCATCCTGCTCGGAGAGATCCTGCTGCGTGCCGGCGTTGCCGAACGCATGTACGGCGCGATGGAAAAGTGGCTTTCCTGGCTTCCCGGCGGATTGATGCATTCCAATATCGGCGCCTGCACCCTTTTCGCGGCGACCTCCGGGTCATCCGTGGCCACTGCCGCGACCGTCGGCACGGTCGCCCTGCCCCTGGTGGAGCGCTACGGCTACAACGAGCGCCTGTTCCTCGGCACCCTCGCGGCCGGTGGCACCCTCGGAATCCTGATCCCGCCATCGATCAACCTGATCATCTATGCGGTGCTCACCGACACATCGATACCGAAGCTGTATCTGGCCGGAATCGTCCCTGGTATCGGCATGGCGCTGCTGTTCGTCCTGACCGTTGTCGGTCTGTGCCTCGCCCGACCCGCCTGGGGCGGAAGCCGGATGTCCGCCTCCTGGGCCGAGCGCCTTGCAAGTCTGGTCCACCTGCTGCCGCCGCTGGGGATCTTCCTGGTCGTCGTCGGGTCGATCTATGTCGGCGTCGCAACCCCGACCGAGGCGGCGTCTCTCGGCGTCGTCGCCGCGCTGGGGCTCGCCTGGGCCTATGGCCGGCTGTCGATTCCGATGCTCAAGGAAGTTTTCGAGAACTCCATGCGGACCACAGCCATGGTGATGCTGATCATCGTGGCCGCCTATTTCCTGAACTTCGTGATCTCGGCCATCGGCCTGACCAACCTGCTGACCGATTTCATCGCCGGCCTCGGCCTGTCCAAGTTCGAGACGCTCCTGGCCGTCGTGATCTTCTACCTCGTGCTCGGCTGTTTCATGGAAACCCTGTCGATGATGATCACGACCATCCCGATCGTCGCGCCCGTCATGTTCGCGCTGGGTTTCGATCCGATCTGGTTCGGCATCGTGCTGGTGATCCTGATCGAAATGGCGCTGATCACGCCACCGGTGGGCCTGAACCTGTTCGTCGTGCAATCCTTGCGCACCCGGGGAACACTGAACGACGTGATGATGGGGTCGAGCCCTTTCGTCGTCGCGATGCTGGCGATGATCGTGCTGCTCGCGCTGTTCCCCGGGATCGCGATGTGGCTGCCGGGCCGGTTCGGCTGACCGGCGCGGCACTTTTCCCGGACCTGAACCGAATCCCGGAGGAATGACTTGCTCAAATTTGAACGATTCCTGCAGAAGCGGCGTGACCAGTTGGCGGTCGAGATCGACAACCTGATCGTGGCCGGCTGGACCGGTCGCGACGCCGCCGCAATCCAGCACCACATCGAGGAACTGCGCGCACTCGGTGTGCCGGCACCGTCCGCCGTCCCCTTGTTCTACCGGCTGGCGGTCAACCTGCTGACGCAGACCACCCGCCTGCAGGTGCTCGGGCCGGATACATCCGGTGAGGTCGAGCCGGTGATGGTTTGCCTGGCCGATGGCCTCTGGGTAACGCTCGGCTCCGATCACACCGACCGCAAGGCAGAGACGATCGGCGTCGCGCTGTCCAAGCAGCTTTGCGCCAAGGTGGTCGGTACGCAGATGTGGCGCTTCGAGGAGGTCGCGCCGCACTGGGACCAGCTGGTACTGCGCGCCTGGGCGGTGATCGATGGCCAACGCGTTCTCTATCAGGAAGGGGCGCTGGCCGGCATCAGCAGGCCGGAGCAACTCATCGAGGCATACACCCAGGGCGCCGGCATGGCCTCGCCCAGCCTGATGTTCTGCGGCACCCTCGGTGCGATCGG
>JBBRJB010000038.1:0-11774 GCA_038220085.1 Burkholderiales bacterium | reverse complement strand
GTAGTCGTGCGACAGGTCGCAGGTCCAGACGGTGGTCGCGGCTTCTCCCCGGTTCAGCACCAGGCGCACCCCGATCTCGTCCTGCTTCATCACCCGCTGGCCATCCTCCTCGCGATAGTCCGGGTGCCGTCCACCGGCCGTGGCCACATGCACCTCGTCCAGGTAGAGGTCGATACGATCCACATCCAGATCGTCTATGCCCGAATAGCCGACAGCCGCGAGAATCCGCCCCAGGTTCGGGTCGGAGGCGAAGAAGGCGGTCTTGACCAGCGGCGAATGCGCGATCGCGTAGGCTGCCGCCGCGGCCTCGGCCGTGCTCGCCGCCTTCTCTACAGTGATGGTGATGAACTTGGTCGCGCCCTCGCCGTCCCGAATGATGGCCTGTGCCAGTTCCTGGGCGATCGCGACCAGCGCGGCGCGGATCGGGGCCGCGGCGGGACTGTCCCCCGACGTCAGCGCGACTCCGCTGGCGCCGGTCGCCACCAGCAGCATCGTGTCGTTGGTGGACGTATCGCCGTCGACGGTGATCCGGTTGAAGCTGAGGTCGGCCGCCTCGCGGGCCCACTGCGCCAGCAGCGACCGGGGCACGCCGGCATCGGTTGCGATCAGCGCGAGCATGGTCGCCATGTTCGGCCTGATCATGCCCGCCCCTTTCGAGAAACCGGTGATCGTCACCGTGCGCCCGCCGATATCCAGACGACGTGACGCGGCCTTCGGCAGGGTGTCGGTGGTCATGATGGCCTCGGCGGCCGCAGCCCAGTTGTCCGGGGACAGGTCGTCGATTGCAGCGGCGATGCCGGACACGATCCGATCGACCGGCAGATGCTCCAGGATCACGCCGGTGGACATCGGCAGCACCTCGTCGGCATCGCAGCCGATCGCGCCGGCCACGGCCGAACAGACTGCCCTGGCGTTGGCAAGGCCGATCCGGCCGGTACCCGCATTGGCACAACCGGTGTTGACCACCACCGCGCGCGGTGCCCCCGACGTGCTCGCGAGATTGTCGCGGCACACCGTGACCGGCGCAGCGCAGAACCGGTTCTGCGTGAACACACCGGCCGCGGTCGTTCCCTCGCGGAACCGGATGATCAGCAGATCACGCCGGTTGGGCTTGCGGATCTGCGCGCGCGCAGTGCCGAGTTCGAGCCCGGCGACGGCATGAAGGTCGGCCGGGTCCGGCTCGACAAGATTGACTGGCATCTGCTGGATCTCCTGGAAGCAGGGTCGATTCTAGGCGAACGACGCCGACCGCACGGGCTGCCGCCCATCGGCAGGTTCGACGCGAGGGCAACCGCTCGCGCAGGTACGCTTGACCGGAGGCCGGAAGACGTTGAGGATGATCCACCGAATCCGGACAACCGAAATCGTGAGAGCTTCTTCACCCGAGCCGCTGCCGATCGGCCTCGTACTGACCGGCGGCGGCGCCCGCGCCGCCTACCAGGTCGGCGTGCTGGCCGGCATCCGTCGAGTGCTGCTCAACGCCGGCTGGCCGTCCGATGCCAATCCCTTCCAGATCTTCACCGGCACGTCGGCGGGCGCCATCAATGCCACGGTTCTGGCAGCCGGGTCCGACGCGTTCTTCGACGCGGTGGCGAATCTGACGGTCGTCTGGGGTTCGCTCGAGCCGGCGCAGGTATTTCGCGCAGATGCCGGTGGCGCGCTCGGGAATGCCGCGCAGTGGCTGGGGGGCACCGGGCTCGGCTGGCTGATCCGGCGCCAGCCCAAAGCCTTGTTCGACACGTCGCCCCTGAACGACCTGCTGGTGCGGATGATCGACTTCGATCGGCTCGGCCGCAACCTCGCCAGAGGCCGCTTCGACGCGCTGGCAGTCTCGACTTCGAGCTACACCTCCGGTCACCACGTCACCTTCTTCCAGAGCCGCGACCCGCATGAGCCTGCCAAGCGCAGCCAGCGCCTGACCTGCCCGGCGGTGCTGACTGCCGACCACCTGATGGCCTCCAGTGCCATTCCCTTCCTGTTCCCGGCCGGTGCATTGAACATGGAGGGACGCAACGAGTTTTTCGGCGACGGTTCGATGCGACAGACCGCACCGATCAGCCCGGCCATCCACCTCGGGGCGCGCAAGATCCTGGTCGTCGGCTCGGCCGAAGCCGACCGCAACGCGCGGCACCGCGATGAAGCGGGGTCGCAGCACAGCTATCCGACGCTCGGGCAGGTTGGCGCGCACGCGCTGGCGAGCATCTTCCACGACGCCCTGAACAGCGACCTGGAACGACTCGAGCGAATCAACCGGACGCTCTCCCAGATGCCGCCGAAGGTCAGGTCGGGCGTGCCGCTGAAGCCCCTGCAGACCCTGGTCATCTCCCCGAGCCGTACGCTCGACAAGGTGGCCGAGCCGCACGTGAAGCGCCTGCCGCGCAGTGTGCGCGCGCTGCTCAGGGTAATGGGCGCGACCCGCGGACGGGGCGCGGCCTTCAGCTCATATCTGCTGTTCGACCGCAGCTACACCCGCCGGTTGCTGGCCATGGGCCGGCGCGACGCCCTGGCCCAACGCGACGAGATCAGGGCGTTCTTCGGACCGGGGCCGGGACAGGACTGTTAGGAGCCTGTCGGAGTAAGAATCGGGGTCAGGCCAGGCGGCCGTGGCACTGCTTGTACTTGCGGCCCGATCCGCAGGGGCAGGGATCGTTGCGGCCGATCTTCTGGCCGAATCGGCGGAACGGCTGCTGCGAGTCGTCCTGCCCGTTTTCCGGTGACATCTGCAGGCGCAGCGCCACCGACTCGGGATCCTCGTCCTGGCTGTCTGCGGCAGCACCGGCATCGGCATGGACATAGTTGGCGCCACCAAAAGCCGCTTCAGCCTTATCCTCGACCTGCTCGGCCACTTCCTCGGCCTCGGCCGCTGACTGGATCTGGACGTTCATCAGGACCCGGGTGACTTCGTTGCGGATCGTCTGCAGCATCAGTTCGAACAACTCGAAGGCTTCGCGCTTGTACTCCTGCTTGGGGTTCTTCTGTGCGTAGCCGCGCAGGTGAATGCCCTGTCGCAGGTAGTCGAGCGCGGACAGGTGTTCGCGCCAGTGCTGGTCGATCGACTGAAGCGTGATCGAGCGCTCGAAGTTGCCGAACGCCTCCTTGCCGACCTGGTCGATTTTCGATTGGTAGAGCGTGTCTGCCGCCTCCACCACCCCGGCGAGGAGTTCGTCGTCCGACAGTTCCGGATTGTCCTTGAGCCGCTGGGCGATCGGCACTACCAGCTGCCACTCGGCCTGGAGCGCATTTTCAAGGGCGGCAATGTCCCATTGCTCCTCGATGCTCTCGGCCGGTACATGGCGGCGGAAAATTTCCTGGAAGACGCCCTGCCTCAGGCTGGTGATCAGTTCGGTGACGTCGGACGAATCGAGCAGTTCGTTGCGCTGGCCGTAGATGACCTTGCGCTGCTCGTTGGCGACGTCGTCGTACTCCAGCAGTTGCTTGCGGATGTCGAAGTTGCGCGCCTCGACCTTGCGTTGAGCGGACTCGATCGAACGGCTCACCAGTCCGGATTCGATCGCCTCGCCCTCGGGCAGCTTCAGCCGGTCCATGATCGCCTTGAGGCGATCACCGGCGAAGATCTTGAGCAGCGGATCCTCCATCGACAGGTAGAAGCGCGACGATCCCGCGTCGCCCTGGCGCCCGGACCGGCCACGCAGCTGGTTGTCGATGCGCCGCGATTCATGCCGCTCGGTGCCTACTATGTGCAGGCCCCCAGCCTGCAGCACCGCCTGATGAAGCCCATCCCAGTCCGCGCGCAGGCTGGCCTCCATGGCCGCCCTCTGCTCCGCCGTGAGGTCGGCCTGGCTGGCGAGCGCCTCGATCTGCTTCTCGAGGCTGCCACCCAGGACGATGTCCGTGCCGCGGCCGGCCATGTTGGTGGCAATGGTGATCTGCTTGGGCTTGCCGGCCTCCGCGACGATCTCGGCCTCGCGCGCATGCTGCTTGGCGTTCAGTACATTGTGCGGCAGCTTCTGCTCGTCCAGGAGACCGGACAGCAGCTCCGAATTCTCGATCGAGGTGGTGCCGACCAGTACCGGTTGGCCGCGGTCATAGCAGTCGCGAATATCGAGAATGATGGCGTTGTACTTTTCGCGGACGGTGCGGAACACCTGATCCTGCAGATCGTTGCGGATCATTTCGCGATGGGTGGACACCACCACCGTCTCCAGCTTGTATATCTCCTGGAACTCGTAGGCCTCGGTGTCCGCCGTGCCGGTCATGCCGGCCAGCTTGTCGTACATGCGGAAGTAGTTCTGGAAGGTGATCGAGGCGAGCGTCTGGTTCTCCGACTGGATGCTCACCCCCTCCTTCGCTTCGACACCCTGATGCAGGCCGTCGGACCAGCGCCGACCCACCATCAGCCGGCCGGTGAACTCATCGACAATGACGATTTCGCCTTCCTGCGCCACGTAGTGCTGGTCCTTGTGGTAAAGGGTATGGGCCCGCAGCGCCACCATCAGGTGATGTATCAGGGCGATGTTGGCCGGATCGTAGAGGCTGGCGCCTTCGGGCATCAGATCCATGCGGCCGAGTATTTCCTCGGCCCGCTCGTGGCCGGCTTCGGAAAGGTGAACCTGGTGAGCCTTCTGGTCCACCCAGTAGTCACCGGGGACATCAGGCTCGTCGGACTTCGGCTCCCGCTCCATCGCCTGCAGCATCGGGGCGACCGCGTTCATCTTGACGTAGAGATCGGCGTGATCCTCGGCGGGACCGCTGATGATCAGCGGCGTGCGCGCCTCATCGATCAGGATCGAGTCGACCTCGTCGACGATCGCGTAGAACAGCTTGCGCTGCATCCGCGCTTCGACGTCGTAGACCATGTTGTCGCGAAGATAGTCGAAGCCGTATTCGTTGTTGGTCCCGTAGGTGATGTCCGACGCATAGGCCTTGCGCTTCTCGTCTGGAGGCTGCTGCGAAACGATCACGCCGACACTCATCCCCAGGAAATTGTAGAGCTTGCCCATCCAGGCGGCGTCACGCGAAGCCAGGTAGTCGTTGACCGTCACCACGTGAACGCCGCGGCCGGCGAGGCTGTTGAGGTACACCGCCAGCGTGGCCGTGAGCGTCTTGCCCTCGCCGGTTCGCATCTCCGCGATCTTGCCGTCGTGAAGCACCATGCCGCCGACCAGCTGGACGTCGAAGTGACGCATGCCGAGCGAGCGCTTTGCGCCTTCGCGGCAGACAGCGAAGGCCTCCGGCAGCAGATCCTGCAGTGCCTGCGCCAGATCCTTGCCGCCGGCGGTTTCGCTCGCAAGGCGCTCGCGGAATTCCACCGTCTTGGCGCGCAAGGCGTCGTCCGTGAACTCTACCAGCGATGGCTCGAGGACGTTGATCTGCTCGACGGCTTTCCCGTACTGTTTGAGCAGACGCTGATTGCGGCTGCCGAACAGGCTGGTCAGGACTTTCTGGAACATGTATGAACGAGTCGAATGTGAAATGGCTACCGTAGGCAAACCAAACCGAAAATGGTATCACGCGACCCCTGCCTGGCCCGGAGGGAGAACACCTCCCGAGCCAGGGGTAATGCGGTTCACGGCCCGGAGCCTGTCGGGGTGGCATCGGCTGCATCGGCTGCATCGGCGGCTTTGCGGATATACACCGTGCGATGCGGATACGGTATCTCGACGCCCGCTTCACGCAGCCGCTTGAAGACACCCAGCCGCAGGTTGCTGCGGACCAGCAGCGAGTTGGATACGTCCCGGACGTGAACCCGGATTTCGAAGTCCAGCGAGCTGTCCCCGAATCCGGCGAAATAGATGAACGGCTCGGGGCTCTTCATGACCAGCGGCGTGCGGGTGGCGACCTCCAGGAGCAGGGCCATGACCCGGTCGGGGTCCTCGTCGTAGGAGACGCCGACCTTCACGCTCACCCGGCCGATGGTGTCGCCGTGGGTCAGGTTGGTCACGGTGCCACTGATCAGCTCCGAGTTCGGCACGATCACCGACGCCTTGTCGAACGTCTGGATTTCAGTGGACCGCACGCTGATGCGCTTGACGAACCCTTCGCCGGAAGGCACGACGATCCAGTCACCCTTCTTGATGGGGCGCTCGAACAGCAGGATGAGACCGGAGACAAAGTTGTTGACAATACTCTGCAGGCCGAAGCCGATTCCGACCGACAGGGCGCCGGCAACGATCGCGATGCTGGACAGGTCCAGTCCGATCGTGCCGATCGCGGCCAGTGCGCCGACGACCACGCCGACGTAACCGATCAGCGTGCTGAAGGAGTCGCGCACGCCCGTGTCGATCCGCAGCGACTCGAACAGGCGCGCGTCCGCGACGCGCTGGATCACACGCGTGATGCCGTAGATGACGAAGAAAACAAACACCGCCGACAGCAGCTTGAACAGCGAGATCGTCACGTTGCCGACCCGGATCCCGAAGAAGGCGTCGCGAATCGCGGCCTGCACGTCGGTCGGATCGGCGCCCAGCACCAGGAAGACCAGCGGGGCGAACAGCATCAGCACCAGGATGTCGGCGCCGAGCCCCATCCAGAACGACAGTGCCGAGGGAGCCGCGTATGCGGACGGCTCCAGCCGCGCCGGCGTCGCGCCAGAGCGGACCGACCACATCCGCGCAAGCTTCGCCAGCGCCTCCTGCAGGACTGCCCGCACGCCCCAGGCAGCCAGTACCAGTCCCAGCAGGAAGAAGAAGCGCGTCGCCAGAAAGTACCCGAGGGCGACGCGGCCCAGCACCACCACCACCAGGATGACGATCGACAGGGCCGTGGCACCCCAGAGGAACCTGGACAGCACCGGCGCCACCTGGCCGACCGGGCCGTCCGGAGCGCTCTGCGCGCCCGGCGCTTCCGGCGCGGCGCCCTGCCCCCCGGCTGCATCGTGACCGGCCGTGTCGCTCTGCCGCCAGAGCTTGTATCTCGTCAGCAGCAGGATGCACGCCGCCAGGAGGACGGCAACTGCGGCGCTCTGCAGCAGGTACCACTGCTCGGCCACACCGACCAGCCGCGCGGTCACCTGCAGCACCGCATCCAGCCCCAGCAGCACGGTCGCCGTCAGGACCAGGGCGTGCACGCTCAGTCGCGCGGCGAGCGCCAGCGGAATCAGGTTCCAGCCGGGCAGGTTCCGGCCAAGCGTGGCGGTCGCTGCACCGTTGACGGCGAGCACGACGAGAAACCACAGCCAGACGGTGCGCGCCAAGGCATCCCCGGCCTGCTCGATGCCGCCCACCAGGCTCACCGCCCCGTACAGGATCGCACCCGCGAGCACTCCCGGCAGCACCCGCCCGACCGTGCGCGCAGCGGCGGCAATCGTGCGCCGCGATGGACTCGGTTCGGCGCGGCGCATGACGATCGTGATGCGCCGGTCCACCTGCCGGCGCACCGGGATGAACAACACCAGCGCCAGCCCCAGCGCGCTCGACAGCAGCACCAGGTTTCGCCCGAGAACGTCGATATCCCGCCAATGGGAGACGAGTCCCCAGAACCAGCGGGCCGAAAGGGCGGCAGTCGCCGCCAGGCCGTCGGCCGACGCTGCCAGCACGGAACGGCTGGCGGGAAACTCGCTGCGCTTGAGGATCTGGCTGTAGAAGGCCTGCTTCCGACGCTCCGCGATGACATCCAGGGTGCGCTCCGCCAGAGCATCATTCAGGTCGGCCTGACGCAGAACCGCCTCGTGGCGGGCCAGTTCCAAAGCGATCGATGCGCGCTCGGCAGCGATCTCCGGCAAATCGGGGGCGGCATCCTTTGCCGGCGCCGGACCCAGGCGGTCGAGATCGGCGCGCAGGTTGTTTCGTCGCTCCTCAAACGGGGCGCGCGCGCTGCGCGACGATTCGAGCAGCAGCCGGAGCCGCTCGCGCAACGCCAGCAGGCCGGTCACCGGCACCGTCGACAAGGTCTTTTCGGCCCCCTCCACCCCGAGCCGCCTCTGTTCGACGGCGCCCTGGTAATCCTCCAGGGGATCGGCAAAGGCGGGAGCCGAGAACCCCGCAAGCGACACCAGCAGGAAGACTGCCACTCGCCGCACCCAGGGTGCCGCTGGCAATGAGGGCTGGCGAATGTGCACTATCGTTCTGGTCATTCTGGTCATGAAGGCTCACTGGGGCGATTCGCCGCACGGATCGGCGCTAGACTGGCGCCTGGGTGGGACAACGGCGAAGCCGTGACTAGACTAGGAGTCTGTCGGAGTATGAATCGGGGTCATGATTCATACTCCGACAGACTCCCAGAGACCGGGATGAACCGCATATTACTTTCCTTCGCAGTATTGATCGGCGCGGCCGCGCTCCCGGCAGGGGCCATGGCGCCGGTCCACGTCCCCCTGAGCGGCAAGCAGATGTCGTTCGACGGCGGCGGGAAATGCGTGGCGGGATGCTGACCACCTGCCTGCGGCGCGGGGTCGACCGATAGCCATGAAACAGGGGGGCAGCCGCGGCGATAACGTCGGCAACGCCGGCAACCGCCGCCGGCGCGATCCACTCCCGGCCCTGTCGTTCCTGAAAGGAACCGACCTGTGGTCCACCTATGAGCGCCTGTCGGCGCTCGAGCGCGACCTTCAGCAGTTGCAGCCCCGGCTGGGGCTCAAGCCACTGAAGCTGGCAAACCAGATTCTGGTGGTGACCGCAGGCTCGGCAGCGGTCGCCGCCCGCCTTCGCCAGTTCGAGCCGAGCCTGGTGGAAGGGCTTCGCGCCCGCGGTTGGCTGGTCGGGCGAATCCGCTTCCGGCCGATCGCCATCCACGACGCTGCGCCGCCGCCGATCAGGACCAAAGAGGCGATCAGCGCCGGCTCACTCGATGCCTTGCAGTCTCTGGAGGCGACGGAAATGAATCCGGAACTCTCGGCGGCCCTGAGTTCCTTCGTCAGGCGGCAGAAGTCCTACCGCGCTCCCTAGTTAGAACAGCCGCTGCACGAACATCACTGCGAAGAATACGAAGGCAGCGATGATGCCGCCGAACAGTGTGCGCTTCGCGCGACCGAGGTGCTTGGGGTCGCCAGTGGAAAGGTAGGCGAGCACGAAGCCGATTGCGGCCAGCGCGACCAGGATGGCGACGACCCTGAGGAGCGCTAGCATGGCGAGTTGCCCGTCGGTGCAGCCGGCCGCTCAGGCCTGCAGCCAGTCCAGGGCGAAGGCGGGCGGTGCATTGCGCGCCTGCGCAAAGGTGGCGATCTCCCAGGCCGTGGTGTCGGCCAGCACGGCCCGCACCAGCCGGTTGTTGAGAGCGTGACCGGACTTGCGCGCATGATAAGCACCGAGGATGGTGTGGCCGATAAGGTAAAGGTCACCAATCGCATCCAGCGCCTTGTGCTTGGCGAACTCGTCGCTGTAGCGCAGGCCGTCACGGTTGAGCACCCGGTGATCGTCAACGACGATGGCGTTCTCCAGGCTGCCACCCAGGGCAAGCCCATGGGTGCGCAGGGCCTCCACTTCCTTGGCCATCACGAAGGTTCGTGCCCGCGCTATTTCCCGGACATAGGAGGTCTGGGCAAAGTCGATTTCGATGCGCTGACCGGTGGCGTCGATTGCAGCCTGGCCGAATTCGATCTCGAAACTCACCTTGAAACCGAAGTGTGGCTCCAGCCTCACCCACTTGTCGCCTTCCCGGATCTCCACCGGCTTGAGGATGCGCAGGAGGCGCTTGGCAGCGCTCTGTTCGACCACGCCGGCAGACTGCAGCAGGTAGACGAAGGACCCCGCCGATCCGTCGAGGATCGGCACCTCGCCGCCGTCGATATCGATCAGCGCATTGTCGATACCCAGACCTGCCAGCGCTGACATGAGGTGTTCCACGGTGAAGACCTTGATGTTCAGGCCGGGCCCGTCGATGGCGGCGGAGAGGGTCGACGCCAGGCGGGTGTCGGTCACATGACTGGCCTGCGCCGGAATCCTGACCGGCGGATCGAGATCGATGCGCCGGAAAGCGATACCGCCATTGACCGCAGCCGGACGTATCGTCAGGTTGACCCGCTGTCCGGAATGCAGCCCGATGCCGGTGGTCTGAACGGGCTGCTTGAGCGTGCGTTGCCTGAGCATGGGACGTGCGGCCGGTCGATCTTGCGGTGGGCTATCGCGGACAGCGACGCAGGATTCAGAGTGCCTTGAGGACTGCCTCGGCCGAGCTCACTTCGAACTTGCCGGGTTCCTCGCGGTTGAGCATCCTCACGACGCCGTCTTCCACCACCATCGCATACCGGCAGGAGCGGGTCCCCATGCCGCGAGCCGTCATGTCCATTGACAGGCCGCAGGCCTGGGTGAACTCCGCGCTGCCGTCGGCCATCATGCGAACCTTCTCGCCCGCCTTCTGGCCCCGGCCCCAGGCGCCCATCACAAAGGCGTCGTTGACCGAGACGCACCAGATCTCGTCGACACCCTTTGCCTTGATCTTGTCGAAGTGTTCCACGTAACCCGGCACGTGCTTGGCCGAACAGGTGGGGGTGAAGGCGCCGGGCAGGCCGAAGATGACGATCTTCTTGCCCTTGGCCAGATCGGAAACCTTGAATGAATTGGATCCTATCGAACAGCCGTTTCGCTCCGCGTCATAGAACTCGTTGAGGGTGGCATCCGGTAGCTTGTCGCCTGGTTTGATGGTCATGTTGGTCTGGGTAAGGTGGGTAAACGACTGGAAGGAAGCGGATGCCGGCCTGCGCGCGCAACCATCCGCGGAGGCGCCGGCTACTCAGAGCCGGCCGCCCGCCCGTGCAAACGTGCATCGATGCGGAAATTAGAAAGACCTCCTGATTCTATTCCGGCAGGCGGAAACCCTCCGGATGCCCCTGAAACTCCAAGATCATCCAGAAGGACGGGTTGACCGGAAGGCCGACGATCAACCCCCTGGCACCACTTCAAGGCTATCACCGCCACCGGGGAACAGGCCCCCGGAGCAGATCGAACCCTGTCAGCGCCAGCCGCTTGACAGACGCTGCCCTTAGTCGGCCTGGCGGCGAAGGAATGCCGGGATGTCCAGGCGCTCCACACCCTTCTGGGCCATGGCGCTGATGCGCGCGCTGGCCTCGGAACGGGGATTACGGAACACTGCCGGCTCATCCAGGCCCGCTGCGTATTCACCCGACTCGACGGTGGCGTTGTCGGTGCCGGTCTTGGCCGAGGTCTGGGGAACCAGTTGCGGCTTGCGGATCACCTTGCCGATGCCGGTGGCCACGACGGTTACCCGCAGCGAGTCCTCCATGTCCTCCTCGTAGACCGTGCCGTGGATGATCGTGGCGTCCTCTGCGCAGAACTGCTTGATGGTGTTGATGACCTCGTTGGTTTCACGCAGTTTCAGGGAACGGGTTGCCGTGATGTTGACGATGACGCCGCGGGCGCCATGCAGGTCAACGCCGTCCAGCAGAGGCGAGGACACTGCCTGCTCGGCCGCCAGTCGCGCACGGTCCAGCCCGGAGGCTTCACCGATACCCATCATCGCCTTGCCCTGCTCGCCCATGATCGTCTTCACGTCGGCGAAGTCGACGTTGACCAGGCCGGGCACGTTGATGATCTCGGCAATGCCGGCCACCGCGTTGTTCAGCACGTCGTCGGCACGCTTGAACGCATCCTCCAGCGTCGCGTCCTCGTCCATCACCTCGAACAGTTTCTCGTTGAGGACGACGATCAGCGAATCGACCTGAGCGATCAGGTTGTCGATGCCTTCATCGGCCACCCGCAGCTTGCGGCTGCCCTCGTAGTTGAACGGCTTGGTCACCACGCCCACCGTCAGGATGCCGAGTTCCTTGGCGATCTCCGCAACCACGGGAGACGCACCGGTACCCGTACCCTTGCCCATGCCGGCAGTGATGAACACCATGTTGGCGCCCTCCAGCGCCGCAC
>JBBRJB010000037.1:0-11805 GCA_038220085.1 Burkholderiales bacterium | reverse complement strand
GGCCCGTCATCGCCTTGCGTGCCGGCTCGACGTCCCCTATGGACCCACCCGGGAAGAGCATCTCGATATTTTCCCGGCCGCGCAACGCGATGCGCCGATTCTGCTCTTCATCCACGGCGGATACTGGCGGATGCTGTCTTCCAAGGAATTCAGCTGCGTCGCGCTCGGGCCGGTTCCGGCGGGCGTCACAGTGGTCGTCGTCAACTACGCCTTGTGCCCCGCCGTGAGCATCGATGAGATCGTGCGACAGGCGCGAGCGGCGGTCGCCTGGACCTTCCGTCATGCACCAGACTTCGGCGGCGATCCTCGACGCCTGTTCGTGAGTGGGCATTCAGCCGGTGGCCAGCTGACGGCGATGTGCCTGAACACCGAGTGGGACCGTGACTATGGGCTGCCCGACGATATCGTCAAGGGCGGTCTTTCCATCAGCGGCGTTTTCGACTTGCAGCCCATCCGCTACACCCTCATGCAGCCGCTGGTGCAGATCGACGACGGGATCGTGGCGCGCAACAGCCCGCAGCGCCTGCGTCAGCGCAAGACCCGATCGCCGTTTCTCTTCACCGTTGGCGGCGACGAGCCGGCCGAGTTCCAGCGCCAGACGAAGGACTTCCTCGAGCATTGGCAGATGTGCGGCAACCAGGGGGAGTTACTACCCCAGCCGGGCTTGAATCACTTCGACGCCATCTACGGGCTCGAGGATCGCAGGAGCGACCTGTGCCGCGCCTTGTTCCGGATGATGGAACTGCGTCCGCCCGCGCCCGGCCGCAACTAGATGCCGACCCTGTTGTCCGTGCGCAGCCTGTCGAAATCCTTCGGCGCGCTGCATGTCACCCAGGATGTCTCGTTCGACGTGGACGAGGGCGAGATCCTCGGCATCATCGGACCCAACGGCGCCGGCAAGACGACGTTGTTCAGCCTGCTCGCAGGCAATCTCGCGCCTTCCGCCGGATCGATCCACTTCAGGGACCAGGACATCACCTCGCAGCCGGCGTTCGCCAGGGCGCGACTCGGACTGGGGCGGACCTACCAGGTGCCCCGGCCCTTCACCCACATGACCGTTTACGAGAACCTGCGGGTCGCTGCGCGGTTCGGTGGCGGCATGTCCGAACCGGAGGCGCGGGCCTGGATTCCGAAGGTCCTTGCGATGACCGGGTTGCGGGGCGACAGCGACTCGCTTGCCGGCCGGCTGCCCCTGCTGATGCGCAAGCGCCACGAGCTCGCCCGAGTCCTGGCGATGCGACCGAAGCTGTTGCTGATCGACGAAGTCGCCGCCGGCCTGACCGACCAGGAGGTCAACCTCTTCATCGAGCTGGTTGCCTCGATCCGCAGGAGCGGAGTCACGATCGTCTGGATCGAGCATGTCATGAAGACCATGCTGACCGCCACGGACCGTCTTCTGGCGCTCGAGTCCGGCGCCGTGCTGGCAATAGGCGAGCCGCAGCAGGTCATCGGCCTGCCGGAAGTCCGCAAGGTGTACCTCGGTGCCTGATACCAAGGAGAAACGTCCCCTGCTGCGGGTGGCGGGCCTTTCCGCCTTCTATGGCGAGTTGCGCGCCATCTACGACGTCAATCTCAGCATCGGACAGGGCGACGTGCTGTCGATCATCGGCGCCAACGGCGCGGGCAAGTCGACGCTGATGAAATCGATCGTCGGCCTGATGAACCGGGGCCGGGTGGCTCACACCCGTGGGGAGATCACCTTCGGCCGCGAACGCATCGATCGGATGCCGTCCGAGCAGATCGTCGACCTCGGCATTGCGATGGTGCCCGAGGGCCGGCGGCTGTTCGCCCGGATGAACGTGGAGGACAACCTGCTGGCGGGCGCCTTCCTGCCGCGGTGCCGTCCCACGGCGCGGCAGCGACTCGAGGAAATCTATGCCCTCTTCCCGCGCCTGGCAGACCGCCGCAACCAGGTCGTGTCCCAGATGTCAGGCGGCGAACAGCAGATGGTGGCCATCGGGCGGGCCCTGATGTCGGAGCCTTCGCTGATCCTGTTCGACGAGTTGTCACTCGGCCTGGCGCCGACGGTCGTCGAGGACATCTACCAGACGGTGGAGGGAATCTACCGCCGTGGCGTGACCTGCGTGATCATCGAGCAGGACATGAGCCGTGCGCTCGCGGTCGCGACCCAGGTCTGCGTGATGCTCGAGGGCACGATCGTCCTGGAGGGCACGCCCGCGGAACTGACCCGCGAACAGATCACCGCCGCATACTTCGGCACCGAGGCGACTTCGTGATCAGCAACGAGGATCTCTATTACACGGTGATCGATGTCGCCAACGGCCTGCTGACCGGCAGCATGCTGGGCGGCTACTACGCGATCATCAGCATCGGCCTCGCCCTCAACTTCGGCGTCATGCGCCTGGTCAACCTGGCGCACGGAGACTGGCTCATCGTCGCCGCCTACACCGCCGCCGCCCTGGTGACGGTGCTCCCTGTCTCGCCCTTCTGGCTGTTCGTGCCCATCGTGCCGTTCATGTTCCTCGTGGGCTACCTGCTGCAGCGTTTCTTCCTCAACCACGTATCGGTCCAGGCCATGGAACGGCGCGGCATGTCCACCAACTTCGGGCTGATGTCGCCCCTGCTGGTGACCTTCGGCATGTCGATCGTCATTGCGCAGGCCCTGCTCGGCATCTTCGACTCCAATGCGCGGTCGATTCCGAACGAGTTGTCGTATTCGGCGATCCGCCTCGGAGAAGACCTGAGCGTCTCCGTCCTGCGCCTGATCTTCTTCGCGATCGCAGTCGCCATCCTGGTACTGTTGCACCTCTACCTGAGCCGCACCCATCTTGGGCGGGCGATCCGGGCGGCCTCCGACGACAGCGAAATGGCGCCGCTGATGGGAATGCCGACGGCGCACGTCTACTCGGTCGCCAGCGGCATAGCCCTGGCGGTGGCGGGGGTCGCCGGGGTCATGGTCGGTATGTCCCGCTCGTTCCAGCCCTTCGACGGCCCCCAGTTCCTGCTGGTCGCATTCGGCGTAGTGATCATCGGCGGGCTCGGTTCGATCCGGGGCAGCCTGGTCGGTGGCGTTCTTCTCGGTATAGTCCAGGTCCTCTCCGGCACCTACTTCGGACCGGCAGCTCAGCTGGTTGGCGGCTACGTCCTGATCCTGCTGGTCCTGGCGTTCCGGCCCCGCGGCCTGTTCAGCAACTGACCATGGCGACGCTGCGGCGCATGCTCGACAGTCTGTTCGGCGCGCGCGTCGGATTGCCCCTGCTCGGCGCGCTGCTGGTACTGCTGGCGCTGATGCCGCTGATCCTGCCGGCCCGCAGCTACGCTCTGCAACTGCTCTTCACCGTCTTCGTTTTCGCGGTGATGGGACATGCCTGGAACCTGATGGCGGGATACTGCGGGCTGCTGTCCTTTGGCAACCAGGTCTACGTCGGCCTGGGCGCGTTCGCGATGGCAATCGGCTTCTATTACGGCAACCTGCCGATCTGGTGGGCCTGGCTCCTGTCGGGAGTGGCGGGCCTGGCATTCGCGTACCTGCTGGCGGTACCGTTGTCCCAAGCCCGGGAAGGAAAGGGGGTGCGGATTCCGATCCTGATCGCCGTCATCCTCTGGATCCTCTACGAGATTCTCCTCGCGTACCAGCCGGGCTGGGACGCGTTCCAGAGCGATTACGTGCGGCGGGTGGCCATCGTGCTGCTGGTCTTCCTGGGCGCCTTGCCGTTGCTGCGGCTGCAGGGTCCGTACTTCGCAATCGCCACCTGGCTGATCGCCGAGTCGGTCAGCAGCGTCTTCAACGAGTGGCGCCTGGTGGGTGCCGGTGGCGGCATGCAGGTCGCATCCGACGTCACGCTGCCGCAACTCTACTACGGGGGCCTCGTCCTGCTGCTGGTCACCACCGCCGCCATCTGGCGCCTGCTCCGCTCCCGTTACGGCGTCGCCCTGACCGCGGTGCGCGACGACGAGGACGCAGCGCAATCGGTCGGCGTGGACATCCGCCAGGTGAAGATGGTCGTATTCCTGATTGCAGGCCTCTTTACCGGCCTGGCCGGTGGCCTCTACTACATGGACGCGGTCATCGTCACGCCGCCGGGCGGATTCGCGCTGTCCTGGTCCGCCTACCTGGTCTTCATCGTCGTTGCCGGCGGCATGGGTACCCTGGCCGGACCGATCATCGGTTCAATCGCCTTCGTCGTCATCGATCGCCTGCTGGCCGGAGCCTTCGGGGGTGGCTTGCTGGTCCTCGGGCTGGCGTCGATCCTGCTCATGTTCTTCCTGCCGCGCGGATTGATGGGCATCGTCGCGGACCTGCGCAGCGCCCCCGGTGCTCCTAAAGAGCACAACGCTGCCTGGCACCTGTGGCGGGCGATCATCGGCGAGTCCTCGCAGCCGGGTGCGGCCGGGGACCAGCCGGGACTCGTTGGTGCTTTCCTCCTGCCCGGCAGCCCGCTGCCTTTGTTGAAGCCGGGTTGCGAACCCTATCTCCCGATCAACGCGGCGTTACAGCAAGTACGCCGACGGATCCAGGAACTGCAGCCGGACGCCCTGGTGATCTATTCGACCCAGTGGATTGCGGTCCTGGACCAGCTCTGGCAAACCCGCAGCCGCATTTCCGGCCTTCAGGTCGACGAGAACTGGCATGACCTGGGCACCTTGCGATTCGATATCCGGACCGACACCACGCTGGCTCGAGCCTGCGTCCGGGCCTGCAGCGCCGGCGGCATTGCAGCCAAGGCTGTCGACTTCGAAGGCTTTCCGATCGATATCGGGACGATCGTCGCCAACTCAGCGGTGAATCCGAGCGGCGAAGTTCCGGTGGTGATTGCCGCGAACAATCTGTATCACGATTGGGATCGCACCCGCAAGCTCGGCGAGATTGCTGTCGCAACTGCGGTCGAGCAGGGCAAGCGCGTCGTGGCGCTCGGCATCGGCGGTCTCTCCGGCACTCACTTCAGGGACGACCGGCCCCTGGAAGGAGATGCAATCGCCAGCGAGTCCGACGACAGCTGGAACCGGCAGATCCTGGACAAGATCGAAAAAGGAGGGCTCGAGGCCTTGCTGGCTGAGATTCCTATCTATGCCAGGGATGCCCGCGTCGACATGGGATTCAAGCATTTCGCATGGCTGCTCGGCTGTCTCGGCGAGCAGTACAAGGGAGCAAGCGTCCTCGCCTACGGCCCGTCGTACGGCGCAGGCGCCGCGGTGGTGGAGTTCAAGGTCTGAGGTAGCCGCGCCGCACTCCGGACCGTCCCGGCGCGGGTGCGCCGGCGTCGCGCGCGGACCTGCATTGCAGGCATGATGTCTAGGAGCCTGTCCTAGAATGCCAGGATGAACCTGCATGATTCGGTGCGCCGGCAGTACGGGGTGCCCCTCGCCGGGCCTCTTGCCGGCATCGATCCCCGGACCGCGGACCAGGCCGACGACCTTTGCCGGACCGGCAAGGTACTCTCGGTGCGTGAGGTGGAGCCCGGCCGGCTGGATGCCACCATCCGCGGCAGCAATGGGGAGTCCTATCTCGCCGCGGTGCGCCTGGGCAGGACATCGGACGGATTGCATGTCACTGCCACCTGCAACTGCCCTGCCACCAGCCAGTGCCCGCACGGTGCGGCGGCCCTGCTCGCCTGGCTCCGGGAGAGGGGTCCCCTCACGACCCCGGCGGAGGGCGCCGCGCAGCGCTCGCACGCGCTCTTTCGCCGCCAGCACGCGCTGCGATGGGCGCGGGACCTGGCGTCGGTCAAACTGCCGGGTGCGGCCGGCGAGGCTGAAGCCTCGCGCCTTTGCTACGTGCTGAGCATTCACGACCGCGACGCGCGCTTGTCGGTGTTTCGCGTGCAGGTGCGGGGCGACGACAGCTATTCCGAGCCCGAGCGCTATGGCGCACTTGGCGACCGGGCACTGACCCCGCCCGGTTTCTGGAGCGACACCGACCGGATGGTCGCGCTCTTCCTGCTCCAGGAAGAGCGTCCTGCGGGGGACAGTCATTCGCTGCAGGGACCGCGCGCCCGCGACGCACTGATGGCGCTGGCCCGGGCCGGACGTCTCTTTGCGAACGCGCCGCCCCGCGACTGCAATGAACCGGCACTGCAAGCGGGGGCCCCGCTCGCGACGAGCATCGCGTGGCTGGACGAAGCACCGGCCGAGGAGTCCGAGGAGCGGGCCCTGCGCCTGGGACTGTCGGTTGCGCCGCCTGCAATTGCAATCTACTCACCCGAGCCCTGCTATCTGGATCTGGCGGCGGGCGTCATCGGCCCGCTCGAAGCGGACGCGCCCGGCGCCCTGATGCGCTGGCTGCGGGAAGCGCCGCCGGTGCCGGCCGAGGCTGCACCCGAGGTGGCGATGGCCTTGCATGCGCTCTACCTGAACAAACCGGCGCTGCGTGAAAGCGTGCCGGATATGCCCGCCCAGCAGGTCCGCGAGTTGACGCCCGCGCCCCGCTTCGTGCTGGGCCTGTTCACCACCGACACCACCGCGTTCCGCAACCGGCCGCGAACGGGCACCCGCAGTTACCTCGCGGTCTCGCTGGCGGTGGAGTACGCCGGTCAGCGCACCGAGCCCCTGCGCGTCGCGACGCTGGCACTGCAAAGCGAAGACGGGCCGGTCTTGCTCGTCTGCGATCGGCCCGCCGAACGGGCGGCGCTGGCAGGACTGCGCGATGTCCTGGGCCAGACCGGGGAACAGGAGGAGGGCTTCAAGTTCGCACCGGCACGGCCACCAGGCGGCGCCGGCAGCGGGGCCAGCAGCGGCTGGCTCACCGTCGCCACCGTGCCCGCAGACAGCATCGCCGCCGCCAGGATCAGGCACGAAGTGGCGCCCCGCCTCGAGCAGGACGGCTGGTTGATCGCCGATCACTCCGAGTTGCCGACTGCCGTGGTCGGCGCGGATTCGCTCGTCGTCGACCTGCAGCAGGGCAACGTCGACGGCAGCCATCGCAGCACCGCCGACTGGTTCCAACTCCAGAGCGGCATCCAGGTCGGCGCGCAACGGATCGACCTGGCACCGCTGCTGGCGACGATCCTGGCGGCAGGCGGGTTCGACGCCTGGGCAAGAAGCCGGTGCCCCCATGGCGTATTGTGGATGAAGGTCACAGAGGCCGTGGTGCTGCGCCTGGAGACGGCGCGGATCGAGCCGCTCGCGCGCGTGGTCGCGGACTGGGCGCAATGGCGCGATGCGGACCCGGATGGCGATGGCGAGCCGGTCGTCCTGCTGAGCCCGTTTGCCGCCGCCCAGCTTGCGGCATCGGTCCCCACTGCCACCGTGCCGCCGGCCATCCACAATCTTCGCAGCCAGGTCTCGGCTTTCCGGGGCCTGCAGCCGGTCGCGGCGCCGGATTCTTTCCTTGCGCAGTTGCGCCCGTATCAGCAGCACGGTCTCGCGTGGCTGCAGTTCATCGCGCGCGCGGGGCTCGGTGGCGTGCTGGCAGATGACATGGGACTGGGAAAGACCATCCAGCTGCTGGCGCACATCGATTGCGAGCGCGCCGCGGGCCGGTTGAGCGGACCGGTCCTGGTGGTGGCGCCGACGTCGGTGATATTCAACTGGCGGGCCGAAGCCGCGCGACACGCGCCGGCGCTGCAGGTGCTGGTCCTGACCGGCCCCGGCAGGAGCCGTCATTTCGAAGAGCTCGAGCGTCATCAGCTCATCCTCACGAGCTACGCCCTGCTGCCGCGTGATGCGCCCGTCCTGCGCGAAGTCCACTGGCATGCGATCGTCCTGGACGAGGCGCAGATGATCAAGAACCCACGCACCCAGGCGGCCTCCGTCGTGCGCAACCTGCGCGCCCAGCATCGCATTGCACTGACGGGAACGCCGCTTGAAAATCATATCGGCGAGTTGTGGTCGATCATGCATTTCGTGCTGCCCGGACTGCTGGGCCCGGAAGAGGCCTTCCGCAACCGGTTTCGCACACCGATCGAAAAGCAACCCGGCACCGACCTGGCGAACGAACGGCTGCGCGCGCTGGAAGGGCGGATCCGCCCCTTCATGCTGCGCCGGACCAAGCAGTCGGTGCTGGCGGACCTGCCGCCGCGAACCGAGATCGTCCAGCGCGTGGACCTGCCGCCGGAGCAGCGCGATCTCTACGAATCGATCCGCGCCGCGATGGACAAGCGCGTACGCGAAGCCCTCGCCGGCGCCGGAATCGCCAGGAGCCAGATCGTCCTGCTGGACGCACTCCTCAAGCTGCGCCAGGTCTGTTGCGACCCCGCGCTGGTCAAGCTGCCCGTCGCCCGCCGGCCGATGCGTTCGGCCAAGCGCGAGGCCCTGATCGAACTGCTTGCCACCCTGGTGGACGAAGGCCGCAAGGCGCTGGTGTTCTCGCAGTTCACCAGCATGCTGGACCTGATCGAGACCGCGATCGACGCCGATCCGCGCTTCGACGGCGTGAGCCGCTCCCGGCTGGACGGTGGCACCGCCGATCGCGGCGGCGCAGTTGAGCAGTTCCAGGCCGGCGATGCCCAGCTGTTCCTGTTGTCCTTGAAGGCCGGCGGGGTCGGCCTAAACCTCACGGCGGCGGACACCGTGATCCACTACGATCCCTGGTGGAATCCGGCAGTTCAGAACCAGGCCACCGACCGGGCACACCGGATCGGCCAGCAGAAGCCGGTGTTCGTGTACAAGCTGATCGTGGCCGGCACGGTCGAGGAGCGCATCCTGTCCCTGCAGGAACGCAAGGCCGAGCTGGCCCAGGCGGTGCTGTCCGGCTCGCTGACGGCAGCCGGACAGCCATTGTCCCAGGAGGACCTGCTTCGACTCTTCGAAGCAATTTAGAGGCCCCCCCCGAAGCGCCTTCGGCGCCTCCCCCCGAGGGGGGCGCCGCCAGCGGACCGGCGAAGCCGGATCCGCGGCGGCTGCTGGGGGTGGGGCGCTGCTCTAATGCAGCGTGTACGGCTGCATTCACCGGGGGAGGTGGCAGCGGACGAGCGGACCGGCGAAGCCGGATCCGCGGCGGCTGCTAGGGGTGGGGCAGCGCTTGCAGGCGGCGTGTTCATCGGGTCATGCGGCGCCGGGCTTGTTAGACTCCGGCGAGACGCTGCGGCGTTCCCGCCGACGACGATCAAGGGCATGGCATGACTTACTGCATCGGCATCAGGCTTGACGCCGGAATGGTGTTCCTCTCGGACTCACGGACCAACGCGGGACTGGACCGGGTCAGCACCTTCCGCAAGATGATGCTCTATGAAAAACCAGGCGACCGCTTCATGACGCTGCTGACCGCCGGCAACCTGTCGGTGGCGCAGTCGGTGCGCGAGATCCTGCAGGTGGAATCGGTGCCCATTGGCGACGAGGCCCCGATCACCATCTGGAATGCCACCAGCATGTACGATGCGGCGCGCGTGCTGGGCAGCGCCGTGCGCCGGGTTCACCAGCAGGACGGCCCTTCGCTCGCCGCCACCGGCGTGGAGTTCAACGCCACGATGATCTTCGGCGGCCAGATCAAGGGCGAGGCGATGCGCCTTTTCCTCGTCTATTCCGCCGGCAACTTCATCGAGGCGACCCGCGAGACCCGTTTCTTCCAGGCCGGGGAAAGCAAGTACGGCAAACCGATCCTGGACCGCATCCTCACACCCGCCTCGTCGCTCGCTGAGGCGGCCAAGTGCGCCCTGGTATCGATGGACTCGACCATGAACTCGAACCTGTCGGTGGGCCTGCCGCTGGACCTGCTGATCTATGAGCGGGGCGTCCTGGCGTCAGGCAAGTTCGTCTGCATTGACGACCGCAATCCCTACTTCCAGTCGATCCGCGACACCTGGGGCCAGCGCTTGAAGCAGGTGTTTGAATCGATCGAGGACCCGCAATGGAACGGCGGCCCGGCAACGAATCCCCTGTGCGACGCGGCCAGTCCCTACGAGCCGCTGCGCAAGATCACGCACCCGGGCGAGAAGATCGTCTGATTCGCGCCGACAGCCGGTCATCCGACCGTCGTCCAGCCCTCCCTGGCGCCTCGACCCGAGGCGCGCCCGGCGCCGCGCATTGTGCAACGCAGATTGACGGTCTGCGTTTGCCTCGCCAGAATCTTCGCCAGAAATGCAACCGGTTACATTGACCCGTACTCCAGGAGAAGCTCGTCGTGAAGCATTACATCAAGCAGGCACTGCCGCCGAAGCCGCAGGACAAGACCCGGCTCGAGGCCAGTGTGCGCGCGATGCTGGCGGACATCGCAGAAAACCGCGACGCGGCGGTCAAGCGCTATGCCCGCGAGCTCGACCGCTGGGAAAGCGACGATTTCCGTGTGTCCATGGACACCATCCGCTCGGTTGAGGCGCGCCTGCCCGACTCCTTCAAGGACGACCTGAAGTACACGATAAAGCAGGTCACCGGCTTCGCGCGGAAACAACTCGAGACCCTTCAGAGCTTCGAGACGGAACTGGAGCCGGGCATCGTGCTCGGACAGCGGATGATTCCGGTCGAGCGAGTCGGCTGCTACGTACCCGGCGGCAAGTTTCCGCTGGTCGCGTCGGCGATCATGAGCGTGGGAACAGCGAAGACCGCCGGCGTCTCCTACGTGACGGCTTGCGCGCCGCCGCGCGATGCCAACGGGATGTATCCGTACACCTTGTATGCGCTGCATTGCGCGGGCGCCGACGAGATCTACAACCTGGGCGGCGTTCAGGCGATGGCATCGATGGTGCATGGCTGCATCGGCATGCAACCGGTCGACATGATCACGGGCGCGGGCAACGCCTATGTCGCCGAATCGAAGCGCCAGTTGTTCGGTGCCGTTGGCATCGACCTGCTGGCAGGGCCGACTGAGATCCTCGTCATCGCAGACGACAGCGCAGACCCGGAACTGGTAGCGACCGACCTCCTCGGCCAGGCTGAGCACGGGCCGGACAGTCCCGCCTGGCTGATCACCACGTCGAAAGCACTCGGTGAAGCCGTCCTTCAGGCGGTGGACAAACAGTTGCAGACCCTGCCCACTCGCAAGACTGCAGAGCCGGCCTGGCGGGACCACGGCGAGATCGTGGTGGTCGCGTCAGACGATGAAGCCATTGCGCTGTCGGATGAGTACGCACCTGAACACCTCGAAGTCATGACGGCCCGCAATGACTATTACCTGAAACATCTGAAGAACTATGGGAGCCTGTTCCTCGGCGAGGAGAGCACCGTTGCGTACGGCGACAAGGGCGTCGGGACCAACCACACGCTCCCCACGTCGCGCGCGGCGCGATATACCGGCGGCCTTTGGGTCGGGAAATTCATCAAGACCGTCACCTACCAGCGCCTCACCCCCCAGGCAAGTCACCGCATTGCGCCGATCATGAGCCGCATCTGCGAAGTCGAGGGGATGCTTGCACACCAGATCACCGCAGACGTTCGAGAGAAGCGTTACGCCGGCAGCTAGCCGTCAACCAAGGAGGAGACCATGGATAAGAAAGTCACATCAATCCGGACCGGAAACGGGCGCCGCAGAGTTCTTTCCGACCTGGCGGTGCTGGGCGCGGGGGCCGCGGCGGCGTCAGCCATCCCTTTGCCGGCCTGGGCGCAGAAGAAGTCGACCAAGACCGGGATCGTACGCGTCTGGGGTGAGCCGGGCCCCTATGGCGGGGTCGCGGTCGATGCGATGAACGAATGGGCCAAGCAGTTCGCTCCGGGTCTGACATTCAAGCTGGAGACGCTGTCCTGGGATGGCGTCTACATCAAGCTGATGACGGACCTTGCCGCCAGGAACCCCGCGCATTGCATCAGCGTGGAATCGCCGATTGCCTACCAGCTGATGGCCGATCTTCTGCTTGAACCGCTCGATGATGTCGTCGCCAAGGTAGGCAAGGACCGGCTCGGCGACAATCTCAAGTGGGAGTATTGGGGAACCTGGAAGGGCAAGCAGTACGTGCTGCCCGCGCATCACCAGGCGAC
>JBBRJB010000036.1:0-11845 GCA_038220085.1 Burkholderiales bacterium | reverse complement strand
GCAACGCGGCAATGACGTCGTAGTCGGCCAGGGAGCGAGCCCAGGCGTCCCGCTTCTTGAAGAGAATCCACTGGTTCTGTCTGGAATCGACCTTGGCGATGCAGACCAGTTCCCAGAGCCCCGCGAGCTTCTCTCCGTGAAGCTTGAACACGAGCTTGCCGGCCGCCAGGCCTTCGCGCGGATCGCCTACCGGCTCCCAGGTGCCGTGATCCCACACCATGACCTTGCCTGCACCGTATTGCCTGGCGGGAATGGTGCCTTCGAAGCTACCGTAGGAAATCGGATGGTTCTCGACGTGGATCGCCATGCGTTTTTCCGCGGGGTCGAAGCAGGGTCCCCTGGGTACCGCCCAACTGAGCATCACGCCGTCGAGTTCGAGACGGAAGTCGTAGTGAAGTTGCCGCGCCCAGTGCTTCTGCACGACGAACCTGAGCGAGCCCAAAGGCCCCGGCGACGCGGATTCGACGTCGCCGGCGGGCTCCGGCGTCAACCGGAAGTCACGCTTCTTCCGATAGCGAGTGAGCGGGGCACTGTCGCTGGCAGCATCCGGTCGGGCCATGCCTGCGCCGTCGCTCAGGTCGCACTTGCCGGGACGGCGGATCGTTGCACCGCGGTCCTGCTCAGCGCCGCCGCGCTTGGAATTCGATCAGCAGATCGATCTCGTCGCCAACCCAGTTGTTGTCGAGTCCGTAGGACATGCCATAAGCGCTGCGCTTGAAGCTGCCCCTCGCAGAGACACCCATCACGTAGGGTTTGGAAAAGAAGCCGCCCAGCTCGTAGTCGGCGAGCTTGTTCATCGTTGCCTGCAGGCTGAGCGGCAGGACGCGGCCCAGCAGTTCAAGCTGCCCATCGACTGCAAAAGTCTTCTCGCCGGTGCGCGTGCCGCGCAGTGCGGTGAAAACCATCCGCGGAAATTCCCCGCTGTTCAGGAAGTCGGGCCCCTTGAGATGTTCGTCGCGTTTGCGCAGGTTGGTGTAGACGCTGGCGGTCTCGACTTCGATCCTGATATCCGTCAGGTCGCCACTTTTCTCATCGTAGCTGTAGCTGCCCTTGCCGGCGCGGAACATTCCCAGCACCTTGTGGTAACCGATGTGGGATACCAGGAAGCCGAGCGACATGTGCTCCGTGTCGATTTCGTAGCGAGCGGGCTCGGCCGAGGCGGGGAGGGCCATCGAACCGGCAAGCAGCACAGCCGCCAGCACCCGTGCGACACGGCCTGACCGGCCGTGGGCAGGGAAGCCGGGTGCGAAAACGGAAAAGAACAAGATCATTCGTGACACTCCGGAGTATCAATACCGTTCGCGGGTCAAAGCCATCCCGGTCGCGCGACGCAGACTGCTTCATCGGGAATAGTAAGGGTCGTTCGCCGAGTCGTCGGATTTCCCCCCGGGACTGTCATTGCCTGCAACTCCCTGCAGCAGAAGTGCTGCCGCCACGAAAGCGCCGGCCAGGACGGCGAGCACCGGCGGGGCAGCAAGGTCCCGGTGGCCGACGGGCAGGCGCCCCAGGATGGGCGCGGACAACATCGTGCCGGAAAAGGCGAGGCACAGCAGCGCGACCGCGTTGGGACTTGCCGGCGTCAGCAGCAGCGTCGACTGGGCCAGTGCGAGCCAGGAGATCGCAGCGACGCCGACGCCGGCGACGCCGAAGCGGATGCGGGGCCGTGGCCACTGCCAGAGCGCGACCCCGCCGACCGCGGCGGCGAGCATCAGGCTGACCTGGAACAGCATCAGCGAGCCGGCGGCGAAGGCCAGCCCAGCGAGTCCGAGTCCGGCCACAACGACCATGGTGGCGGCCTCTGCCCGTTCTTCCGACGCCCGCAGCAGGCCGACGATCACCAGCACACCCACCAGTGGGAATAGCAGCGTTTCGGTGACGTCCCTGCTGCCCAGCCACCAGGAGGCCGCCAGCCATGCCCCCGACAGCACCAGGCCGTGGAGCATCCGGTTTCTGCCGGTCAGTGCGAGCGCGGCACCGGCCAGCCAGGCCAGCGCGAATACCCAGGGTAGCCGCTGAAGGATGGTGCCGGGATGCGGCGGCCAGCCGATCATCCAGACGACGGACAGCAGGAACGACAACCCCAACGCGCAGACTGCCCGGCCCGGCCCCGCCAGCGTGCGCAGGACGCCGACTCCAAGCAGCGACATCAGCAGTGGCAGGATCAGGCTCTGGAAGAGCGGGTGGTGGACGGCGGCGAGCAGGTCCAAACGGCGCCGCTCCGGATCAGGCTCCGACAGACTCCTCAGGGATTGCGGGAGGTGAGGAACTTGCGCATCAGGTCGGCCATGGTGCGCACCTCGAACTTGTCCATGATGTTGGCCCGGTGCGCTTCCACGGTCTTGATGCTGATGGACAGGTCGTCCGCGATCTGCTTGTTGAGCCGACCGGCGGCGATCAGGTCCAGCACCTGGCGCTCCCGCGGGGTGAGCCGCTCGAGCAGGGCCTGGTTGTGTTCGCGCTGGCTGAACTCCGAGCGGCGCTGCGCGCCGTTTTCCAGTGCCTGTGCGACCGTCCGGCACAACTGCTGGTCGTCGAACGGTTTCTCGAGAAAATCGACCGCCCCGAGTTTCATTCGAGCCACGGCCATCGGAACGTCGCCGTGCCCGGTCATGAAGATCAGCGGCAGGTCCTGTCCCCGACGCAGCAGTTCGTCGTGCAGTTCGATGCCGCTCATGCCGTTCATCCGCACGTCCAGCACCAGGCAGGCATAGGGCTCCGGATCGTAGGCTTGCAGGAAAGCCTCTGCGCTGGCGTAGGTCTGCACCCCGAAGCCGTTGCCCTCCAGCAGCCAGCGCAGGGAATCCCGCACCGCCTCGTCGTCGTCAACGAGATAGACCAGCTTCTCGACGGGGGCCGCCTGTGTGGTGACGGGAGCACGGGAGTCGATGGTCATGAATTGGCAGGTTCCGAAGTCTTGTAATTGGGGGAGGGACCGGCGTCGCCCGAGCCGGTTTCGCCGCTTCCCAGAACAACTTCCCCGCCGGGTCCGATAGCCGGACCGAGTTCAGGGTCTTCCAGCGTCGGCAGGACGAAGCGGAAAATGCAGCCGCGCGGCTGGTTGGGTTCCACCCACAACCGGCCCGAATGAGACTCGACTATGGAACGGCAGATGTTGAGCCCCATTCCCATACCTTCGCTTTTCGTAGTGTAGAACGGCTCGAACAGCCGCGTCTCCATTTCCCGACTCAGCCCGGGTCCCTGGTCGGCCACCGAGAACTCGATCTGGTCGCCCCGGCGCGCCACGCTGAGCACCAGACCGCGGGGCGGAGAATCCTTCATGGCGTCGATGCTGTTCTTCATCAGGTTTATCAGCACCTGTTCGATCAGGATCGGATCGACGCTGAGGATCGGCAAGTCGGGCTCGACGCGGGTGGTGATAGTGACGCGCTGGCGCTTCGCGGCGATCTCGGCAAGGCCGACAGCGTCGATGAGGATCGCGTCTACCGATGTCCGACGCCGCTCCGGCGCGCTGCGCTTGACGAAGTCCCGGATGCGCCGGATCACTGCCGCCGCCCGCTGCGCCTGCTTGGCGGTTTTGTCGAGCGCCTCGGTGATTTCGAGCGACTCCGCGTCCTCGTTGCCGGCCTGGGAGCGCTTGATGCGGGCGGCAAGTCCCAGCGTGTAGTTGCTGATGGCCGCCAGGGGCTGGTTCAGTTCGTGTGCGATCGACGATGCCATCTCGCCCATGGTCACCAGGCGCGAAGTCTGCTGCAACTGCTCCTGCTGCTGCTCCTGCATCTCCCTGGCATGGTGCTGGGCAGTGATATCGGTAGCCACCAGCAGTTGCACCGGCTGGCCGTCCACCCAGCGGATCTGGCGGGTGCGGACTTCGAACCAGCGGTCGATGCTCGGGACATGGACCTCCTGCTCGATCCAGTCGTCCGCCGCCTGTCGCCCCTTCAGGAGCTGCTCGTGACCGGCTGCGCCGCTGCCGAACAGCAGGCGGTACTGGCGGTTGGCAAACAGCAACGTGGCGGCAGGCGCGGGTCGTCCCTTGCGCCGTCCCTGCTCGACCAGGGGGTGCAACAGGGGATTCGCAACCAGTTCGGACAAGGGGGTGCCGGCAGTGTCGGCCTGGGGCAGAGGGGAGACGAGCGACGCAACCGAGACTGCGGCGCCGAGTTCATCGAGAACGGTATTGAACCGTTCATGCGCTGCAGCCAGTTCGGCCCGTATCCGGTTCGGCTCGGTGATGTCGGTCATCGAAGCCATCCAGCCGGCCTGTTCACCGCGGTCATCGATCAGGGGCGACACGTACATGCGCACGTCGAGTATCCGCCCATCCTTGCGCCGGACCCGGCTCTGGATCCCGCTGGCGGGTGCTTCGCCGTCGACCGTGACCCGCATGTGTTTCAAGTTGATGTCGTGGTCCTCGGGCAGCCAGTACAAATAGGGCGGCACCTGGCCGACCAGTTGCGACTCATCGAATCCGGTCATGCGGCAGAAGGCGCGATTGACGTAGGTGATGCGGCTGTCCTGGTCGATGACGCGCATGCCGGTGCTGATCGAATCCTCCATCGCCCGCCGGAACACGGTCTCGCCCGCAAGGGCGTGTTCCGTCTGCTTGCGACGGGTGATGTCGTGGGCGACGGCGTACAGCCGCGGCTCGAGATCTCGTCGATCGACACTGATCGACCAGCTCAGCCAGCGCCAGGTGTTGCGCTGGCGCACCCTGAATTCGAGCGGACCGATACGGTCGAAACGTTTGGACAGCGCTTTCTTGACCGCCTCGCGTTCGTCCGGGTGGATGTGATCGTAGAGGACCGTGTCGGCGATGTCGCTACCGAAATACTCGTCGAACGCGGGATTGCCACGGATCACCGTGCCGTCAGGTGTCAGTACGCACAGCACATCCTGTGACAGCACGAAGAGCCGATCGCGTTCGGCCTCGAGGCGCATCCTGTCGCGTCCACTGCGCCAGAGGAGGGCCAGCGACAGCAGCGACGTCAGCGACATGGACAGCAATCCCGCCAGCATCAGCTTCTCTCCCAGGCCCCGGCCCGCCTCGAAGGCGACCGCCTGCAGCCGGATGCCGCTTCCCGGCGGCTCGAGCGGTAAGCCGTAAGAAAGGCGGGTGTTGAGCATCTGGTGTGAAGATGTGCTCACCAGCGTGTTGCCGCCGGCGTCGACTATGTTGATCAGATATTTCCTGCGTATCTGCTCCGAGACGCCGTTGGACAGCCAACGGTGCAGGCCGATGCCGGTGATCAATATGCCGGTGAGGGTCTGGTCCTTGATCACCGGGGTGTACAACTCGACCACCACCTCGTTGTCGGCAGCTACGAAGGGCGTGGAAAACTGGGATTGCAGAGTCGACACCACGCCGCCGAAAGCAAAGTACCCGGCGGAGTCCTCGATCCGGGCGGCAGGGCGCCTGCCCCGAATCAGCGCCGTTCCCGGGGCTGAGATCGCCCAGTGGACGGTTCGTGCGGGGTCCGCGAAGGCCATGTAGATGGCATGCGGGTCGCTTGCCAGGTAGTCGCGCGGCGCGGTCAGGTCGATCACTTCGGTGCCCGGCACCGCGACCCAGACCGGGGCGGAGCGGGCCAGGTTGTCGCGCGATTCACGAAGGTGCAGACGCAACGATTGCTGCGCCCATTCGATGTCCCGCAGCAGGGCATCGTGGCGCTCCCGTTTTTCGACGCTCTCCACGTACCAGAAGAAGCCGCCCATCACCGCGAGGAAAACGAGGATGCCGGAGAGATGGGCAAGACCAAGGAAACGCCAGACGCGCCACTCGGATGCTGCGGAGCGAAACGCGGTTTGCCGGGACATGGACAAAGGGGGAATAGCTCGGCTCCAGATATTGCCCGGGGGACGGGAGGAAGTATGTTCGGGATTGTCCTCCTTGCGCATGTCGCTGCGCCGTACGATCGTCGATCGCCGTTGCGCCGGCTCGGCCGATGACACAGTGCGATTGACCGGATATTTCATAATCCGATAAATGATCCCATACGGTGGAAATTTTTCTTGTCATTCCCCCCAGGGGTTCCTAAAATGCCTGGAAACTTCATGGAGGAGGACACGTATGTCTGCAATACCGCAGAGCCTTCCGGCTGCCAGCAACCCCGCGGACCCGGATCCGGTTGAGACCCGGGAGTGGCTCGACGCCCTGGAGACGGTCATCCAGCGCGAGGGCCCGGAGCGCGCCCACTACCTCCTGGAGCAGATGCTGGACGTATCGCGACGCTCCGGCGTCAACATCCCGTTCCAGAACACCACTGCCTACGTCAACACCATCCCGACCCAACTCGAGGTCAGCTCTCCCGGGAACGCTGCCTTCGAGGAGCGCATCCGCAGCTTCGTGCGCTGGAACGCGATGGCAATGGTCGTCCGGGCCAACAAGCTGAGCCCGCCCGATGGCGGTGACCTCGGCGGACACCTGGCCTCATTCGCTTCGCTGGCGACGATGATCGGCACCGGTATGAACCATTTCTGGCATGCACCGCACGAGGGGCATGGCGGCGATCTCGTCTACTTCCAGGGCCACAGTTCTCCGGGCCTCTATGGCCGCGCTTTCCTTGAAGGGCGGCTGACCGAGGACCAGTTGAAGAATTTCCGGCAGGAAGTCGACGGCAAGGGGCTCTCCTCCTATCCGCACCCGAAGCTGATGCCGGATTTCTGGCAGTTTCCGACTGTGTCCATGGGACTCGGGCCACTGATGGCGATCTATCAGGCGCGGTTCCTGAAATACCTGCACGCCCGTGGCATTGCCGACACCAGCAACCGCAAGGTCTGGGTGTTCTGCGGCGACGGGGAGATGGACGAGCCCGAGTCGCGCGGAGCGATCGGCCTGGCGGCTCGCGAAAAGCTGGACAACCTGATCTTCATCATCAACTGCAACCTCCAACGGCTTGACGGGCCGGTGCGCGGCAACGGCAAGATCATCCAGGAACTGGAAGGTGACTTCCGTGGCGGCGGCTGGAACGTGATCAAGCTGATCTGGGGCTCCTACTGGGATCCTCTGCTCGCCCGCGACACGGACGGCATCCTGCGGCGCGTGATGGACGAGACGCTCGACGGCGAGTACCAGGCCTACAAGGGCAATGACGGCGCCTTCGTGCGCAAGCACTTTTTCGGCAAGCATCCGAAGCTGCTCGAGATGGTGTCGCGGATGACCGATGACGACGTCTGGCGGCTCAACCGCGGCGGCCACGACCCCCACAAGGTCTACGCGGCCTTCCATTCGGCGTTCCATACGAAGGACCAGCCGACCGTGATCCTGGCAAAGACCGTCAAGGGCTATGGCATGGGACGCGCCGGCGAAGCCAAGAATCCCACTCACCAGCTGAAAAAACTGGACACCAACGCCCTCCGGGAATTCCGCGACCGTTTCAACATCCCGATACCCGACGACCAGCTCGAGGAAATTCCCTTCTTCAAGCCCGCCGACGATTCGCCCGAGATGCAGTACATGCTTGAGAGGCGCAAGGCACTGGGAGGATTCCTGCCTACCCGTCGGCGACTCGCGGATGAAAAACTGCCGGCGCCCAAGCTGGAAAGTTTCCGCAGTGTGCTGGATCCGACGGCCGAGGGTCGGGAGATCTCGACGACGCAGGCTTTCGTGCGGCTGCTCACACTGCTGACGCGGGACCGGGAGATCGGCCCGCGGGTCGTGCCGATCGTGCCCGACGAGGCGAGAACCTTCGGGATGGAGGGCATGTTCCGGCAGCTGGCGATCTACGCGCCCGGCGGCCAGATGTACACCCCGGTCGACAAGGACCAGGTGATGTACTACAAGGAGGACGCCAAGGGACAGATCCTCGAGGAAGGCATCAACGAACCCGGTGCGTTCAGTTCCTGGATAGCGGCGGCGACGTCGTATTCCACGAACAACCGCATCATGATTCCCTTCTACATCTACTACTCGATGTTCGGTTTCCAGCGCATCGGGGACCTCGCGTGGGCTGCCGGAGACATGCAGGCACGCGGATTCCTGCTCGGCGCGACTTCTGGACGCACGACGCTCAACGGCGAGGGCCTGCAGCATGAGGATGGCCATAGCCATGTGTTGTCGTCGACCATCCCCAACTGCGTGTCCTACGATCCGACCTTCGCGCACGAGCTTGCAGTCATCATCCAGGACGGCCTGCGCCGGATGGTGGAGAACCAGGAGAACGTGTTCTATTACCTCACGGTGATGAACGAAAACTACGCCCACCCGGGCCTCAAGGCGGGTGACGAAGAGAACATCATCAAGGGGATGTACCTGTTCCAGAGCGGGCGCAAGGGGGGCAAGGACAAGCCACGGGTTCAGCTGCTGGGATGCGGCGTGATCCTGCGCGAAGTGATTGCCGCCGCCGCCCTGCTGGAAGCCGAATGGGACGTGGGCGCCGATGTCTGGAGCGTTCCCAGTTTTACCGAACTGCGCCGCGACGGGCTCGATTGCGAGCGCTGGAACCTGTTGCATCCGACCAAGAAGGCCCGGATTCCCTTCGTCAGTCAGCAACTGGAGAAGACGCAGGGCCCGTTAGTGGCGTCCACCGACTACATGAAGATCTTTTCAGACCAGATCCGCCCCTTCATTCCCAAAGGTCGCAGCTTTACGGCGCTCGGCACCGACGGCTACGGGCGCTCGGATTTCCGGTCCAAGCTTCGTGAGCACTTCGAGGTCAATCGCCATTTCGTCGTTCTGGCGGCGCTCAAGGCCCTGGCAGACGAGGGCGTCGTCCCGGCAGGGAAGGTCGCCGAGGCGATCAAGCGCTACGAGCTCGATCCGGAGAAAGTCAATCCGGCGTATGCATGACCGACATGCCGTGCGGTCCGCGAGCGGACCGGCAGCGACAACGACAACGACAACGAGATAGCGTGGCGTCATGAATGTGATCGAGATTGCAGTACCCGACATCGGCGATTTTTCTGAGGTCGAGGTGATCGAGGTTCTGGTCAAACCGGGCGACGAGATTGCGGTCGAGCAGAGCCTGATTACGGTCGAGTCCGACAAGGCTTCGATGGAGATTCCGAGTTCAGCAGCCGGCAAGCTGCAGGAACTGAAGGTCAAGGTGGGGGACAAGGTCGCCAAGGGCACCCTGATCGCGACCCTCCAGGCAGGCGCCGGTCCGGCTGCCGACAAGGCGCCCGCAGCGCCGGCGGCCGCGAAAAGCGATACCGCATCGGCACCACCATCGGCCCCGCAGGCTCCCGCGGCTGCGGCGCCTTCACCCTCGCCGGCGGCTTCCGCGGCCCCAGCCGGCGGCGGCTCGTCCGAGACCGAGGTGTTAGTGCCCGACATCGGCGAGTTCGACCAGGTGGAAGTCATCGAATTGCTGGTGGCGGTCGGCGACGAGGTTTCCGTCGAGCAGAGCCTGATCACAGTGGAGTCCGACAAGGCTTCGATGGAAATCCCGTCCAGCGCCGCTGGCAGGATCTCGAAGCTGCTGGTCAAGGTCGGCGACAAGGTGTCCAAAGGAACGCCCTTGGCGATGATTGCCGGCGCCGCTGCGTCCGCACCGGCAAGCGGCTCGGGCTCTCCGGCGCCCGCCACGGAGTCGGTACCGGCACCGGAACAAGCACCGGTCCCGGCGCCCACCGCTGCAGGCGGGGACTCCGCGCCGGCTCCCGCCACGCGCGCCCACCCGGTGCCGGCCGACATGCGCGACGGCAAGCTTGCGGTCAAGCCCCACGCCTCGCCCTCCGTGCGCCTGTTCGCGCGCGAGTTGGGCGTCGATCTTGCCATGGTCACGGGGTCGGGCCCCAAGGACCGAATCACTGCGGAGGACGTCAAAGGGTTCGTCAAAGGCGCTGTTGCCCGGGCAGGCGACGGTGGCGCGGGAGCATCCGCGCCGGGGGCCGGCGCCGCCGGTGGTGCTGGCCTGGGCCTGATCCCCTGGCCGAAAGTCGATTTCGCCCGCTACGGCGAGATCGAAGTCAAGCCCCTGTCCCGCATCAAGAAGATCTCGGCAGCCAACCTGCATCGCAATTGGGTGATGATTCCGCACGTCACCAACCATGACGATGCCGACATCACGGATCTGGAGGCATTCCGGGTGACTTTGAATGCCGAGAACGCGAAGACCGGCAACAAGCTCACCATGCTGGCCTTTCTGGTCAAGGCCTGCGTGGCGGCGCTCAGAAAGTTCCCTGAGTTCAACAGTTCGCTCGAGGGCGAATCGCTGGTGTTCAAACGCTACTACCACATCGGCTTTGCCGCGGACACGCCCAATGGCCTGGTGGTTCCGGTGATCAAGGACGCCGACAAGAAAGGGCTGTTCGACATCGCGGCGGAGATGTCGGAACTCGCCAGGAAGGCGAGGGACGGCAAGGTGTCGCCTTCCGACATGCAGGGCGGGACATTTTCAATCTCCAGCCTCGGCGGGATCGGCGGGACGTACTTCACGCCGATCATCAATGCGCCGGAGGTGGCGATCCTCGGTGTGTGCCGGTCATCCAGACGGCCGGTCTGGGATGACCGCAGCGCAAGCTTCGAGCCCCGACTGATCCTGCCGTTGTCGCTGTCCTGGGATCACCGGGTCATCGACGGCGCGGCCGCTGCCCGTTTCAACAACTTCCTTGCACAGTTGCTTGGGGACTTCCGCCGGATCGTGCTGTAGCGGTGCATCTGCCACGGCACGGCCCGTCAACCTTCTCTAGGAGTCTGTCGGAGTATGAAATCATGACGCCGATTCATACTCCGACAGACTCCTAGGCCTTCTCTTTCATGACCTCAGTCGTCGTCGTGCGCAAGGGAAAATCCATTGCGATCGCGTCGGACGCCCTTGTGACGTTCGGCGAAACCCGGCTGTCCGGCAGCTACGAAGCCAACGAGAAGATCATCAGAATCGGCAACTCGTTCATCGGCATGGCCGGCAGCACGGCTCACTTCGAGGTGATGCGTCGGGTGCTGATGGCGATGGACAAGCCGAAGCTGAACTCCCGGCATGAAGTGTTCGAGACCTTCCTGCAGGCTCACGCCATCCTCAAGGAGAAGTTCTTCCTCAATCCCAAGGAGGAAGAGGACGATCCCTACGAGTCGTCGCAGATCACCGCTCTGATCGCCAACCCCGCCGGTATCTTCGGCATTTACTCGTACCGGGAAGTGTTCAGCTTCGAGCGGTTCTGGGCTATCGGCTCGGGCCGGAGCTTCGCGCTGGGCGCCATGTTCTCCGCATACGGCACCCGGAAGACCGCACGCGCAATTGCCGAAACCGGTGTGCGCGCCGGCATCGAGTTCGACAAGAGCTCCGGTGGCCCGATCAGGGTCCACACGATGACGGCGCGCTAGCGCCGGCACAGACATCAACAGGCTTTAGAGGGCAAAGGACAACAGATGGCAGCCACTGAACTGAAGGTACCGGACATCGGTGATTTCAAGGACATCGAGGTCATTGAAGTACTGGTCAAGGCAGGCGAGACCGTCGCTCTGGAGCAGAGTCTCATCACCGTGGAATCCGACAAGGCATCGATGGAGATCCCGAGTTCGGCGGCGGGCACGCTCTCGGAAGTGCTCGTCAAGGTGGGCGACAAGGTTTCCCAGGGCAGCGTGATTGCGATGATCGAAGTCGCGCAAGCGGGCGCGGGTGGCCCGCCGGCTGCCCCGTCGGCGAAGGCCGCAGCTTCGCCGGTTGCGCCGGCCCCCTCGACGTCGCCACCCGCCCCCTCGGCGCCGGCGCCTGCACCGGTTGCCGCCGGGGAGACTGATCGGGCTGCCGACCTGACCTGTGACATGGTGGTGCTCGGCGGCGGCCCCGGCGGTTACTCCGCCGCTTTCCGCGCCGCCGACCTCGGCTTGAAAACCATCATCGTCGAGCGCTACGCCAGCCTCGGCGGGGTCTGCCTGAATGTCGGCTGCATCCCCTCGAAGGCGCTGCTGCACGCCGCTTCGGTGGTGGAGGAGGCGCTGTCCTTC
>JBBRJB010000035.1:0-11869 GCA_038220085.1 Burkholderiales bacterium | reverse complement strand
GCTGGGTCGCGGTCAAGCGGACACTGCGGAGTTGTTCGATCCACCTGCGGTCGCTGATGTCCCGCAGGTAAGCCGTGAACATCGGCTGGCCATCAGTCGGGATACGGGTGATCGCCAACTCAACCGCGAACTGCGATCCATCGGAACGCATGGCGTCGAGTTCGATCCGCTTTCCGAGGACCGGCGCTTCGCCGGTCGCGAGGTAGTGCGCCAGACCCTTGCGGTGCGCCTCCCGCCGAGAAGGCGGGACGATCAGGTCAGCAAGTTCGCAGCCGATCACGTCCGCACGACGGTAGCCAAAAGTTCTCTCGGATGCAGGATTGAACTCGACCACCGTGCCCTGATGATCCATGGTGATGATGCAATCGAGGGCCGCCTCCAAGATCGCGCTCGTGCGTGCGGCGCTGTGACGCAGCTCATCCTGAGCCAGCCGCTGTTCGGTCACGTCCCGGAACACCAGCACCATCCCCAGCGGCATTCCAGTTGAATCCAGGATGGGTGCGAGAGAGCCACTGATGGGCCGCTCGTTGCCATTCTTGGCGACCAGGATGGCGTGGTTGCTCAAGTCGATGCCGTGCTCTTTTTGTAGGACGTTTGCAACCGGGCTCTTGACCGGCTGGCGCGTGCGCTCGTCCAGAATCGCGCAGACCGATGCCAGCGGCTGGCTTTGGGCGTCCCTCTGGGTCCAGCCGGTCATCGTTTCAGCGGCGGCGTTCAAGTAAGACACTTGTCCTTCGCGGTCCGTTGCAATGACTGCATCACCGACAATCGCGCGTGTCACCTGCGACCACTCCTGTTGCACGGCTTGGACCCGGGGCGCGAGAACATCTGCCGCCCACCCGAAAACATCGGATCGTCCTTCGGCACTGGCCCTTTGTACGTACCCTCGCCCATCTGGGTTATCCATCCAATCATTTTTACCAGATTACCACTGCTCGCTAAGGTGCGTGCGGTACCTTCCGGCACCACTCGATCGATTGCCGGAAGCGCCGACGTCCGCGGCGGATCGTTCCAATCGGCTGGCCATGAAGCGCGGGGGCATCGATCACCCGCCGATTTACCCGGAAAGCCGCGCTTGCAAGCGGCCAACCACCGAACACATCCTGCGCCTCTTCAGCCTCGCCCAGCGCCACACCGTGCTCGCCGACGGCCGACGGCGGTCCGGTGCAATGAATGGTCAGGCGACTGCGGCACTGATCCGCGACAAGCTCGCCGGACAGGTGCTGGGCCGGGACGCCCTGGCCGCGCGGCGTCTCAGTAGTTGACCGCCGGATTGTCGCCCGGATAGATCACGCCGACGACGAACATACCGTCGCTGTCGGTGCATTCCAGCGAGTGCAGCTGACGGTGCGGAAGGAAGATCACGTCGCCGGCGGTGACCGGTGTCTTGAGGTTGTCGGTCCACAGGCAGCCGGTGCCGCTCAGGACGATCAGCGATTCCTCGTAGAGGTGGCGGTGCGGCGCGGCCTTCGACAGGGGGATCATGCCGATGAACTGCGTGAGCATCGGCGAGCCGAGGGACTTGTCGACCAGGATCTGGAAGAAGCGATCGGCCATGTCGCTGCGCTTACCCGGGTCGATCGCAGCGACCCGGACCGGGTATCGGATGTCGAATCCGCGATCGTCGGACCCGCAATCGTCAGGCCCAGGTTCCGCGTCCGTCAGGAATTCGGGCGCCGCCGCCCGCGGGCCGACGGTCGCGAAGAACTTCAGGTCGACCCCGGTTGATGCGGGACGAATCGAGAATGCCTCCCCGGGCAGGATCGACACACCCGCGTGCTCGGGTACCACCAGCGTCTGCGTGCCGATGCGCAGCCGCGCCTCGCCTTGCGCGATGAACAGGACGACACTGCGGTCGCCGAATGAAATCGAGCCCTGAGAGGTCTCCTCCAGGCACGCCGTCTCGAAGTAGAACTGCGATTGATGGACGGCGCCGAGGCTGGCGCCGACGGTCTCGCCCCAGCGATAGCCGGCGCTGGTCTGCAATGGCAGGTGGCGGGTCGCAACCACGTAGCAGCCCCCATTGAGCATGGCAGCGGCCGGATGGCGGCGCACCTCGGGCACCGCCCGGTTCTTCTCGCTGTGCGGATCGTCCGATGGATAGACGTCGGCCAGTGAATTGTGGGCGCCGTCGCAGAACGGCGGGGTAGCCGTCTTCTTGCAGCCGCAGAAGAGCGCTTCTTCGTTGTCGCGCGTCGCGCGATACGTCACCGGGCCGGTCCCCGTGCCGCGATGACTGCCGTCGCACCAGGGTTGATTGCGACTGCGTCCGCAGGCGCACCAGACGTAGCTCCGATCTGTCTCGAGCTCGACGTAGTAGGGTTTGGTCCGGACCGTTCGGTTCACTGAGCGGATTCCTCAGATGGAGAGTTTCGAGTACTCCGGTCGGCGCCATTCGCCGCTCACGAGCACGTCGCGCAATACGGCAATCGCATCCCAGAGGTCGACGCGGTTGTGGTAAAGCGGCGAGATTCCGGCGCGAACGGCATTCGGGGAGCGAAACGACAAGGTGACGTTGCGGGCCAGCAGCGCCTGGACGATCGGTCCGGCGCCTTCGTGCGAGAAGGCGACGTGTCCGCCGCGTTGCGCGGCGTCCCGGGGCGACAGGACCGAGACGCCGAGCCCGGCGCATTGCTGGTCGAGCAGCCCGATCATGACGTCTCCGAGTGCGCGGTGCCGGGCCGCGAGCTCGGCCCGGTCGACCTGCTTCCAGATATCGGCGGCCGCCGCGAACACCTCGTTGGCCACCACCGACGGTGTGCCGGTGGCCAGCCTCAGGACGCCGGGCGCCGGCTGATAGTCGGGCGAGAATCCTGGTTGTCCGACATGGCCCATCCAACCTTGGAGGATCGGCGCGACTTCCCGATGTCGCGGGTGCACGAAAGCCAGCGAGGGGCCGCCCGGGCCGCCGCAGAGGTACTTGTAGCCGCAGGCAACGGCGAAGTCGGCGCCGGCGCCAAGCAGGTCGATGTCGACCGCCCCCGCGGAGTGCGACAGATCCCAGAGCATCAGCGCGCCGCTGGCGTGGGCGGCCGCGGTCGTCGTCGCCAGATCCCAGGCGGATCCGTCGCGGAAGTCGGTGTGCGTGAGCATCACCACGGCGATATCCGGATCCGCCGACGCGAGCCGTTGCAGAACGGCCTCGCGCGACGGTGCCCTGACCAGTTCGGCCTGGCCGCCGGCTTCGGAGATCAGGCGAGCGAACCCGTCGGCGACATGCAGGTCGGTCGGGAAGTTCGCGGCTTCGGTCAGGATGCGAAAGCCTTGGCGGCGAGCGCGCCAGGCGTGACCGAGCAGTTTGAACAGGTTGACCGTCGTGTTGTCGCACACGAGAACGTCGTCAGCGCCGGCCCCGATCAGGTGAGCCACCGCGGCGCCGAGTCGCGCCGGCTTGTCCAGCCAGTCGGCCTCCGACCAGCCTCGGCGGCCAAGGCCGTGCCAGCCCTGCTTGAGGATCCTGTCGATGCGCGCCGGGACGTCACCTGGCATCGGCCCGATCGAATTCGCATCGAGAGCGACCCTGCCGGGATCACAAGGCTGGAACTTCAGACGCCAGCGCGACATCGGATCGGCGGCGTCGAGTTGCTCTAGACGCGAGCGGGTGTAGCCGGTGCTTTCGGCGGTCATCGTCAATCAGGGCTCGAAGTCATTCTGAAACGGGTTTTTTCCAGATTCGGTTTGCATTTTCGACTTGCATTTTGGTAGAAAAATTTCAATACTGCAAGAAATTGAGTAGGAACCCATCGCGATGACGAATCGCCGGTCCGAACAGCCCTACGCATCTTCACCCTCATCTTCAGCCGCCCGACTCGCCGTGGATATCGGCGGCACCTTCACGGACCTCGTGGTGGAAGGGCCGCAGGGGCGTATCAGTGCGAAGGTGCTGACGACGCCGCGGGCGCCGGAGGAGGCGGTCATGCAGGGCCTGCGGCAGCTTCTCGCTGACGCGGGACTGAGGCCGGCGGCTATCGGCCTTTTCATCCACGGCACGACCCTCGCCACCAATGCTCTCATCGAGCGTCGCGGCGCGCGCACCGCTTTCCTGACCACGGCCGGGATGCGCGACATCCTCGAGATGGGCTACGAGAAGCGCTTCGAGCAGTACGACGTCTTCCTGGACAAGCCGGCTCCCCTGGTGCCGCGCAGCCTGCGCTTCGAAGTCGACGAGCGGATCAGTGCCCGCGGAGAAGTGCTGCGAGCGCTCGACGAGACGGCATTCGACCGCATTGCCGACGCGCTCGAACGCGAAGGTGTCGAGTCGCTGGCGATCGGTTTCATGCACGCCTGGCGTCACGGGGAGCATGAATCGCGCGCGCGTGACCTGATCGTCCCTCGGCTGCCCCGCACCGTGACGGTCTGCCTGTCGTCCGAAGTGTGCCCGGAGATCCGCGAATACGAGCGCTTTTCGACCACCGTCGCCAATGCCTACGTCCGGCCGCTGATGTCACGCTACCTGCTGCGGTTGCGCGACATGCTGGCCGCCGACGGGTTCGGCTGTCCGCTCTTCCTGATGATGTCCGGCGGCGGCCTGACCACGCTGGAGCAGGCGACCCGCGTCCCGATCCGGCTGCTCGAGTCCGGACCCGCCGGCGGAGCGATCTTCGCGGCATCGGTTGCCGCGGAACTCGACATGTCCGACGTTCTTTCCTTCGACATGGGCGGCACGACCGCCAAGATCTGCCTGATCGAAGGGGGTCGGCCCGAACACGCCCGAAGCTTCGAAGCGGCGCGGGAGTACCGCAACGTCAAGGGGAGCGGCCTGCCGATCCGGATTCCGTCCATCGAAATGGTGGAGATCGGCGCCGGCGGTGGCTCGATCGCAGCCGTGGATGCGCTTGGCCGGGTGCAGGTCGGTCCGCATAGCGCCGGATCCGAGCCCGGCCCGGTCTGCTACGGCCGCGGCGGCGACCGGCCGGCGGTTACGGACGCGAACCTGTTGCTGGGCCGGCTCGATCCGCTTCATTTCGCCGCCGGCTCCATCCGACTCGACGTCGCGGCGGCGAAGCGGTCGCTGGCGCGCGATGTGGGCGAACCGCTCGGATTGACCGATCATTGGCCGGCGGTGGCGGTGTCCGAAATCGTCGAGGAGAACATGGCCAACGCCGCGCGGGTCCACGCCATCGAACGCGGCAAGGTGCTCGGCCGATTCGCGATGGTCGCCTATGGCGGCGGCGCGCCCTTGCACGCAGCCCAGCTCGCGACCAAGCTCGGGATCGACACGGTGATCGTGCCGCGTGGGGCCGGCGTGGGCAGCGCGATCGGATTTCTGCGAGCGCCGTTCGCCTACGAGGTCGTGCGCAGTCACCGGGTGCGGCTGGATGGATTCGATGCCGGAGCGGCGCGCGCCTTGCTCGCAGCGATGCGTGATGAGGCTGCCGGTGTCGTCGAAGGCGGCAGGGCGATGATGGGCGGCACGAGCGCGGACCACCCGGCAGCGCTCGACGTGATCGCGAAGATATCGCTTCGCTACGAAGGCCAGGGACATGAGCTGACCGTGGCGTTGCCGGTCGGCGGGGTCGGCGAGGGGGTCGGCGAAGGGGACAGCGCCACGCTCGACCGATTCGACGCCTCCATCGGTCACTGGCTTCGCGAGCGCTTCGAATCGCAATACCGCGCCACCTATGGCCTGGTCCTCGCGGGCATGCCCGTCGAAGCTGTTTCCTGGTCGGTGACCGTCGGCACGCCACTCGCCCCGGCCGCATTGAACGAACTACCAGCGGCTGCGCCGCCATCGACAGCGCCACCATCGACAGCACCATGGGCTCGCCGTTGGATGTACGATGCCGGCCGTTCGGCCATGAGCGACTGCGCTGCCCCGCTGCGCGAGGCGCTTCGTCCTGGTGATCGTGTCGCGGGACCGGCCGTGATCGCGGAAGACGAGACTTCCACGATCGTACCGGCCGGATTCACTGCCGAGATGGCATTCAACGGTCACCTGATTCTCAGAAGGGCGGATCGCCATGACTGAAGCCCTGCAGGAGATCCAGCGCCAGGTGATGTGGAACCGGCTGATCGCCGTCGTCGAAGAGCAGGCGCAGGCGATTCTGCGCACCGCTTTCGGATCGGTGGTGAGGGAGGCGGGTGACCTGTCGGCCGGCGTCTACGACACCGGTGGTCGCATGCTCGCGCAGGCGGTCACGGGAACCCCGGGGCACGTGAACACGATGGCCCGCGCGGTCGCCCACTTCCTGCAGCGCTTTCCGGCCGCGAGCCTCGCGCCGGGCGACGTCCTCGTGACCAACGATCCGTGGATGGGCACCGGACACCTCTTCGACTTCGTTGTCGTGACGCCGGCGTTTCGCGACGGTCGGCTGGTCGCCCTGTTCGCGTCGACCTGCCATGTGGCCGACGTGGGCGGACGCGGCTTTACCGCCGAGGCGCGCTCGGTGTTCGAGGAGGGCGTCCTGGTGCCGCATATGCACCTGCGCCGCGGCGGCAGCCTGAACCAAGTGCTGCTCGAACTGCTGCTGGCCAACAGCCGGAATCCGGTCGAAGTCCGCGGCGACCTGCTGTCGCTGGTCGCCGCCAACGACACCGGCGCGCTCAGGCTGGTCGGCATGATGGACGAGTTCGGTCTGGATGCGCTCGACGAGCTGGCGTCGACGATCCTCGACCGGTCGCGCGCGGCAATGCTGCAGAAGCTGGCTGCACTGCCCCGAGGTGACTTCGGCACCCGGATGCGCCTCGACGGCTTCGATGAACCGGTCGACATCCAGGCGCGCATGACGATCACGGCGGAGCAGATCGTGGTCGACTTCGACGGAACGTCGTCGGCAAGCCGCTACGGGATCAATTCGCCGCTCTGTTACACCGAGGCGTACACCTGTTTCGGTCTCAAATGCCTGATTGCGCCGGAGGTTCCCAACAACGCGGGCTCGCTCTCCGTGTTCGAGGTGCGGGCGCCGGCGGGAAGCGCGGTCAATCCGACGCGTCCGAGTCCCGTCACGGCGCGCCACGTCATCGGGCAGATGCTGCCGGACGTCGCCTTCGGCTGCTTCGCCGAGGCGACCGGCGGCGGGACGCCGGCCGAAAGTGCCGGCAGCATCTGGGTGCTCCCGCTCGCCGGCGTCGATCCGCGCGAGGGAGGCCGTCCGTTCAATGCGATGAATGTCGGAATCGGGGGTATCGGGGCGCGTCCGGGCAAGGACGGACTCGCCTGCACCGCTTTTCCCAGCGGTGTCGGCAGCATTCCGATCGAAGTGACGGAACTCGAGACCCCGCTGGTCGTCTGGCGCAAGACCTTCGCCGTCGACAGCGGCGGCCCGGGGGAGTATCGCGGCGGCCTCGGACAGACCATCGAGATCGGCAATTCGGTCGTTGCGCCGTTCACCGTGTCGGCAGCCACCTGGGACCGGCTCGACCATCCGGCCCGGGGCCGCGACGGCGGGCAGGCGGGCGGAGTCGGCCGCGCGCTGCTTTCCGATGGCACCCGGCTGCAAGGCAAGACGGTTCATACGATTGCCGCCGGCCTGACGATGACGGTGACGCTGCCCGGCGGTGGTGGACTCGGCGATCCCCGCCGCAGAAGCCGCGAGGCGATCGGGAACGACGTCGCGCTCGGTTTCGTCAGCCCGGAGGCGGCCGCGCGCGACTACGCCTGGAAGGGCGCCGATCGGTGACTTTGGCAATGCAACTGCAACTCAGGAGAAACGAGTGATCAATCCGATGTTCGTCAAGTCCGCCTCACCGGTGGCGGCAAGGCTCACGACCGCTGTGGCGCTGGGCGTGATGGCCCTGCTCGGTTCGCTGCCGGTCCATGCCCAGGACATGAAGGTGGGCCTGATGCTCAAGAAGGACTTCTCGGGTGCCGAGCCGGTCAACGGCATGTACGAGCGCTTCAAGCAGGAAGTCGAAAAGAACAGCGAAGGCAGGATCAAGGTCGACCTGGTCTACGGGGGGGCCCTCGGTCAGCCTAACGAACGCCTGAACCAGATGCGCCGCGGCGTGATCCAGATGTCCGACGCGTCCGACGGCAATTATGCCTCGGTCTACAAGGACATCCAGGTCCTGTCGATGCCCTTTCTGTTCCCGGACGAGAAGACCGCCCTCACCGTGCTCGACGGCCCCTTCGGTACCCGGATGGCCGAGGACATGCGTCAGAAGACCGGGATACGGGTGCTGGGATGGTGGGAGTCGGGTGGCTTCAAGCACTACAGCGCCAACAAGCCTGTCGTCGAACCCGGCGACATGAAGGGAATGAAGATCCGTGTACTGGCGCCGATCTTCGGCGTCCCGGTCCAGGCGCTGGGAGGATCGCCGACCAACATACCCTTCCCGGAACTGTATGCGGCCCTGAAGACCGGTGTCGTCGACGGGCAGGACAATGCCGTCTGGATCTTCAACCTGGCCAAGTACTACGAGGTGCAGAAGTACCTGATGCTCGACGGCCACATCTATTCGTTCGGACCGCTGGCGGTCAACGACAAGTGGTACCAGTCGCTCAGCGCCGATCTGCGTAAGGTCGTCGACAAGGCCGCGGCCGATGCGATCGCCTTCAATCGCACGACTTCGCGCGAGGTCGAAGCATCCGAGATCGCGAAAGCGAAGGAGAAGGGTGTGACGGTGATTCCGTTCACTGCTGAAATGAAGCAGAAGTGGGCGGATGCGATCCGACCGGAAGCCGTCAAGTGGCTCAAGGAGAATGTCGATACGCCCGCGCTGGTCGATGAGGTGATCGCCGTCGCGGCCAAGGCCGCGAAAAACTGATCGCGGCCACCTCGTGCGGCTCCTGCATCGTCTGCTCGTCGCCGTCAGTGTCATCGCCCTCGTCGTGCTGTTCGTGCTCGTCGTGGCGCAGGTCGTGCTGCGCTACGGATTCGGCTTCACCCCGTACTTCACGAGCGAGATCGCCAGCTTCGCGCTGGTCTGGTCGGTGCTTGCCGGCGCAGCGGCGTCGCTGGCCCGCGGCGAGCACATCCGCGTCGGCTTGCTCGCCGAACTGCTGCCGGTGCGCGCGAATCGCCTGGTCGAGCGTCTCTTCGACACGCTCACCGTGGTGCTGTTCGCGGTGCTGGCCTGGGCTGGCGTCGAAGGCGTTGCCGCATCCATCGGCCAGACCAGCGAGGGACTGCAGATCCCACTCGCTTGGCCTTATCTGGCGCTTCCCGCAACCTTTGCGGCCTGCCTGCTGTTCAGCGTGATGCGACTGACCGGACGCGGCACGCCGATCGATCCGCCCGACGCGGCCTGAGGCGGACGCGGCAGACATGGCGCTGGCGCTTTTTGGAGGCGTATTCCTGGTTCTCCTGATCGCCGGCTATCCGGTCGCATGGACGATGGTCGCTGCCTCGCTGACCTGGCTCCTGGCGAGTGGCCAGATCGCTTTCCTGCCCGTGCTTCCTGAGCGGATCTTCCAGGGACTGGATTCGTTCGTTCTGATGGCCATCCCGCTCTTCATTCTCGCGGGCGAACTCGTCAACGAGGGTCGCATCACGGAACGCCTGATCCGCTTCGCCAACCAGATCTTCGGCTGGATGCCCGGCGGCCTGGCCCAGGTGAACATCGGGGCGTCGCTGCTCTTCTCGGGCATCACCGGGGTTGCGCTCGGCGACATTGCCGCGCTGGGGCGCGTCTTCATTCCGCAGATGGTCAAGCTCGGCTATACGCCGGCCTACGCGGCGGCAGTGACCGCCTCGAGTTCCATCATCGGCCCGATGATCCCCCCATCACTGATTGTCGTCATCTACGGGGCGGCAACCGGTGTCTCGATCGGCGGATTGTTCGCCGGGTGCATCATTCCCGGTCTGCTGATCGGCGGGGTCCAGATGCTGCTCGTGTGGTTCCAGGCGCGCCGGATGGGATTCGTGCCGATTCCGGCGGATCGCACGCCGACCGCCTTGCTGAAAGGGCTCGGTAGTGCCTTGCCACCGCTGCTCATACCAGTAATGATCCTGGCGGGAATCCTCGGCGGGGTGATGACGCCGACCGAGGCCGGTGGCGCGGCGGCGCTCTACGCCTTGCTGATCGCCGTTCTGTTGTATCGGAGCCTGACGCTGCGCGGCCTCGCGAGAGTGCTCAGGGACAGCGCCCTGTTCTCGTCTCAGTTGCTGATCATCGTCGGCTGCGGCGCCATCTTCACCTGGGTCATGGGGATGGAGAACGTGCCGGCGCGCGTCGAGGTTCTGATCGGCCAGTCATCTCTGCATCCCTACGTGTTGTTGCTGCTGTTCAATCTGGTGCTGCTGGTGATCGGCATGTTCATCGATCCGACCGCGGCTATCATCCTGTTCATCCCGGTGCTCAGCGCCGCAGCCCAGGCGGCAGGCATCGATCCGCTGCATTTCGGCGTGATTGCGATTCTGAATCTCAACATCGGTCTGTTGACGCCTCCGTTGGGCGTCTGCCTGTTCGCCGCGCAGCGAATTGCCGGCTGCGACTTCCTCTCGCTGCTGCGGGCGACTTTGCCCTTCATCGGCGTGAGCCTCTTCGCGCTCCTGCTGGTGACGCTGATTCCCGGCATCAGCCTGTGGCTGCCGCACCTCCTGGGATTCTGAGATCAGACGATGAGCACTGACACCCGAGGCGGCGCCGAAGCGGAACCGGTCGACACGGAGAAATCACGCAAGGGCCAGCCCCGGCGCGGCAAGGCCACCGCGATGTCGATCGAGCCTCCCCCGATCGGCCTGTGTCTGGCGCGCCTGAGGAAGGCGCGCAACATGACCCTGGCGAGCCTGGCCGAACGATCGGGTGTATCCGAGGCGACACTGTCTCGCGTCGAGAACGGTGTGGTCGCGATGAGCGCGCACAACCTCTACATTCTCGCGAAAGTGCTCGGGGTCGACATCACGACCTTCTTTCGCACGGACAGCGCGCCCTTCCGCCGCGGCTTGCGCAGCGTTACGCGGGCCGGCAGCGGTGAAACCGGTACCAGTGCGCGCTATCGTTTCGAGCTGCTGTGCGCGGACATCTCCCACAAGCGGCTGTTCCCTTCGATCAACACTGTCACGGTACGCACCCTCGAGGAAGCCGGCGGGCTGCAGACCCACGAAGGCGAGGAACTGGTCCACGTGCTCGAAGGTCGAATCGACATTCATTCCGAACTCTATCGACCCGAGCGCCTGTCAGTCGGCGATTCGATGTACCTCGACAGCAGCATGGGACACGCTTATGTCGCGCTCGACGATGCCGGTGCCCGGATTCTGGTGGTGACCGCGATCGAACCCGGGACCGCGTCGCCGGGAGCGTAGCAGAATGGGCGATCGAGTGCATGTGGCCAGCGCCGTGGTCGATGCGACGGCCGATGAAGCGTTCTCCTTCCTGCGCGACCCGCAGCACCTGTCGCAGTGGGCCAAGGGGCTGCGCGACCAGCAGGTCCTGGGTACCGATCTGATCGCGGGCCGGCTCGCTGCCGACGGCAGCAGGCACTATTGCCGCATCGAAGCGGTAGATGCGACGCGCGGCGTGCTTTACCGTCTCGGCCCCGACCCGCAGGCGCTCGTCGCGCGGATCATGAGCCAGGTCATGCCGGGTGAAGACCTGGGACTGGGCGCTGGGCGTTGCGTCGTATCGTTGACAGCGTGGCGGACCGGCGACATGGATGCGTCCCGCTGGCGATCGCTGCAGTCATCTCACGAGGCCGAGGCGCGCCTGATCGCAGACCTGATCGGACGGATACCCCGAGCACGGTATGCCCCCGACGCCTGACAACGCTCTTAACCACATCACCCCTTCCTGGAGACCCCATGAGTACCGCCATGCACGACAGCCTGCGCAGGCAAATCGCCCCCACCGGCACCCTGCGCGTCGGCCTGAACATGTCCAACTTCCTGCTCATCAACACGGCGCGCGAAAACGGCGAGCCGACCGGCATCGCGCCCGATATCGGGCGCGAACTGGCGCGCCGTGCCGGCGTGCCGGTGAAGTATGTCGA
>JBBRJB010000034.1:0-11917 GCA_038220085.1 Burkholderiales bacterium | reverse complement strand
GTCAGCACCGGGTCGGCGCCGTTATGGGGCATGGCCGCGTGGGCACCCCGACCGGTCAGCTCGATTTCAAACTCGTTGCTCGAGCCCATCATCGGACCGGCGGTTACACCGAACTGGCCGACTTTCATGCCGGGCCAGTTGTGTGCCCCGAAGACTGCGTCACACGGAAAGCGCGTGAACAACCCGTCCTCGATCATCTTTCTGGCGCCAGCCCCGCCTTCTTCGCCGGGCTGGAAAATCAGATGGAGGGTGCCGTCGAAGGCCGTATGGCGCGCGATGTACTTCGCCGCCGCCAGCAGCATGGCGGTGTGACCGTCATGGCCGCACGCGTGCATCTTGCCGGGGTGCCGGGAGCGGTGTTCGAAGGTATTGTGTTCCTGTACCGGCAGTGCATCCATGTCCGCGCGCAGGCCGAGGCTGCGGCCGCCCGTACCTTTTCGCAGGGTGCCGACAAGTCCGGTCCCACCGATGCCGGTGGTGACTTCATAACCCCAGGCTGTCAATTTTTCCGCCACCATCTGTGCGGTGCGATGCTCTTCGAATCGCAACTCGGGGTGCGCGTGAATATCCCGGCGAAGCGCCTGGATCTCTGCCTGCAGGTCAAGTATTCCTTCTGCGAGCAACATAGGCCGATTCTCCTTCTTTCGTCTTCTGGTAGCTTAGCATTAGAGCCATGAATTCAATCGCGAATCCAGCAATTGCGGAAGGCCCGACCGAGGCGTCGGATCCGGCCATCCCGGTTCCGTCGGACGGGGTGGTCAAGGGTGCGTGCCCCCACGATTGTCCCGATACCTGTTCCTTGCTCGTCACGGTCGAAGCAGGGCGCGTCACGCGCGTGGCGGGCGATCCTGACCACCCCACGACACACGGTGCGCTGTGTACCAAGGTGTCGCGCTATGCCGAGCGGACCTACAGCGCGGAACGCCTGTTGCATCCGATGCGCCGCAGCGGGCCCAAGGGCAGTGGGCGCTTCGAGCCGATCAGCTGGGAGGCGGCCCTCGGGCAAATAGCCTCCAGGCTCAGGGCCGTGGCGGACCGGGACCCGAGGCGGATCCTTCCCTACAGCTATGCCGGCACCATGGGTCTGGTCCAGGGCGAGTCGATGGCGGCCCGTTTCTTCAATCGCCTGGGCGCTTCGCAGTTGGACCGCACCATCTGCTCGTCGGCCGGCAAGACCGGCCTGATGTACACCCTGGGTGCAGCCGTCGGGATGGATGTGGAACGGTTTGTCGACTCGCAGCTGATCCTGCTGTGGGGGACCAACTCGATCACCTCCAATCTGCATTTCTGGACGTTCGCACAGCAGGCGAAGCGGCGTGGCGCAAAACTGATCGCAATCGATCCGCAGCGCACCGCCACGGCGGAAAAATGTCATCAGCATATTGCTCTGCTGCCCGGGACGGACGCGGCACTGGCGCTGGGCATGGTGGCCAGCCTGGAGCGGCAGGGCTTGATCGACGAAGACTACGTCCGGAACCACACGTTGGGTTTCGAGCATCTGATGGAGCGCGCCCGGACCTGGACCCCGGATCGCGTGGGCGCCGCCTGCGGGATAGATCCTGCCATCGTGGACCAACTCGCGCTTGAATACGGCACCCGTGCGCCGGCGGCGATTCGCCTCAATTACGGCATGCAGCGGGTGCGCGGTGGCGCGAACGCAGCGCGCCTGATTTCCGGGTTGCCGGCGCTGGTCGGTGCCTGGCGTCATCCGGCCGGTGGCGTCCTCCTGTCGAGCAACGGCGATTACGCGGTCGACTGGCGGGCGCTGCAGCGCCCCGACCTGATTCCTCCCGAGTCGCTCAAGTCCTGCCGGACGATCAACATGTCGACGATCGGAGATGCTTTACTTCGTGCCGATCCCCCGATCGAAGCAATGATTGTCTACAACTCGAACCCGGTAGCAGTGGCGCCGGACAGCAGCGAGGTCATCGCAGGCTTCGGCCGCGAGGATCTGTTCACAGTGGTGCTCGAGCACTTCCAGACGGACACGGCGGACTATGCGGACATCCTGCTGCCGGCCACCACGCAACTGGAGCACCTGGACATCCATACCAGTTACGGTCATCGTTACTGGGTGATGAACCGGCAGGCGATAGCGCCGCTGGGCGAGGCCCTGCCGAACACCGAGATCTTCCGTCGCCTGGCGCGGCAGATGGGGTTTTCCGAGAATTGCTTCGACGACAGCGATCTGGTGCTGGCGGCCCAGGCGATTGACCGTCAGGGCAAGAGCACGCCACGAGCCCTGCGTGATTCGGCGACGACCGTTCCATCGGCGCCCGCGACGGGGGCCGACGACCATGCCCGGCAATTGCTCGCTCCCCTGTTGAAACAGGGGTGGCTGAAGATGGACGTTGCCGCTGCGCCCTTCGCCGAAGGCGGATTCCCGACGCCGTCGGGAAAGGTGGAATTCTTCAGCGCCCGGCTCGAGGCGAAAGGGGAGGATCCGGTGCCGGACTACCTGCCTCCCTATGAATCGATCGCCTCGAATCCGGAACTGGCGGCACGATTCCCTCTCTCGCTGATCTCGCCGCCGGCGCGCAATTTTCTCAATTCCACCTTTGCCAATGTCGCCAGCCTCAAGGCCGCGGAGAAGGACCAGCAGATCCACCTGAATCCGCTCGATGCCCAGCGTCGCGGCATCAGCGATGGCATGCCGGTCACTATTTTCAACGATCGCGGGCGCTTTACGGCACGGGCGGTGGTGACCGACGCCTCGCGCCCAGGCGTGGTCATGGTGCCCGGGGTCTGGTGGCACAAGCACAGCGCCGGCGGGCGCAATGTCAACATGGTCACGCCCAAGCGTCTGACCGACCTGGGCAGGGGGCCGACGTTCTATGACTGTCTGGTGGAAGTCGCGCCGGCCTGAGCGGCGTCCGGGCGCCGGGCGCCGGCGTTCTCGGTGGCAGGCGCTCGCGGTACTGGCGGCGGCTGTCCTGTTTGCCGGCTGCACCGCAGTGAGTGCACGATTCGATCGGTTCACCGAAGGGGTCGGCTACTACTGGCAGTCCATCTCGGGACATCTGGCCATCCTTCAGCGGGCGGAACGGATAGATTCGCTGCTGGCGCAAACGGACCTCGATCCCCGCATGCGGCAGCGGCTGGAACTCGCGCAGGAGATCAGACGTTTCGCGGTGGCGGCGCTGGCGCTGCCGGACAACGGCAGCTACACCCGGTTCGCGGATTTGCATCGCCCATTCGTCACCTGGGGGGTGGTCGCCGCGCCGGAACTGTCCCTGCGTCTGACCCAATGGTGCTTCCCGGTTGCCGGCTGCGTCACTTACCGAGGCTACTACTCGCTTGAAGCGGCAGAGCGCTATGCCGCCAAGCTCGATGCCGAAGGCCTCGATGTCCAGATCAATGGCGTGCCGGCCTATTCCACGCTCGGATGGCTGGACGACCCGCTCCTGTCGACGTTCATCAACTACCCGGAGGCGGAGGTCGCCCGGCTGGTGTTTCATGAACTGTCGCACCAGGTGGTATATGCGCCAGGCGACTCGATGTTCAACGAGTCCTTCGCCTCGACCGTCGAGCAGCTCGGGGTGGAGCGCTGGCTGGGAAAGCACGGGACTCCGGATCAGCGGCTCAGCTACCGGCAGCAGAGACTGCGCCGGGAGAAGTTCCTGGAGCTGCTGGGCCGCCATCGCGACGTGCTGGCGGCAGTATACGCCGCTCGGACTTCCGACGCCGAGAAGCGCGAGGGCAAACGACGGGTCTTCGAGGCGCTCAAGGAGGAGTACCGGCAGATGCGCGATGGTCCGTGGGCGGGCTTTACCGGCTATGACCGCTGGTTCAGCCGACATCTGGGCAATGCACACCTCGGCTCGGTCGCCACTTACACCACCTGGGTTCCGGTATTTCGCCAGTTGTTCGCGGAGAGCGGCGAAGACTTCGGTCGCTTTTATGTGAAGGTGGGAGAACTTGCTGCGCTCAACCAGATCGAGCGGCATGCCTTCCTGTTACGCCGTAGCGACAAGCTCATCGGGGATGATCTGATGGATTCCGCGGCGGGTGCCGAGCCGATCGCCAGCCCGCTGGAAGCCAGGGCGCCCGCAGACGACGGTGAGACGGCGATCGCCCTGGCCGCCGCTCGCAAACGCGCGGTTCAGGATCTGACCGCCCGCGATCAGGTATTGCATTTGAAGGAGCGGGATGCAGAGGCGTCGGCGGATCGAAATCAGATGACAGCGCGCGAACCGTCCACTGGGGCTACTATCCGGGCGTATCAATAGCGGCACGCAGTACCAAGCATGACAATCGGGGGGAGAGGGACATGGAGCGTTTCTGGCTCAAGGAATATCCTGCCGGCGTGCCGGCAGACGTGGATGCGTCGCAGTATCAGTCGGTGACGGAACTCATAGAAGAGGCCTTTCGCAAGTACGGGGCCCGGGAAGCCTATGTGAGCATGGGCAAGTCGATGACATTTCGCGAGGTCGATGAACTGTCGCGCAATTTCGGCGCCTGGTTGCAGTCGCGAGGGCTGTCAAAAGGCGCCCGCATCGCCCTGATGATGCCGAACGTGCTTCAGTATCCGGTTGCGATCGCCGGCGTGCTGCGTGCCGGCCATGTCGTGGTCAATGTCAATCCGCTGTACACGCCCCGTGAGCTGTCGCACCAGCTCAAGGACTCGGGGGCCGAGGCCATCGTCATCCTGGAAAACTTCGCCGCAACTCTGGAGCAGGTGCTGCCCGGGTCGGCGGTCAAGCATGTCGTGGTGGCCAGCATGGGCGACCTGTTCGGGTTCCTCAAAGGAACGCTGGTCAACCTGGTGGTGCGCAACGTCAAGAAGATGGTGCCCGCCTATTCGCTGCCCGATGCGGTGCGCTTCAACACTGCCCTCTCGGAGGGCGCTCGCATGCAGCTGGCGCCGTCGGGCGCCGGCCACGAGGATCCTGCTTTCCTGCAATACACCGGTGGCACCACCGGCGTTGCCAAGGGAGCGACGCTGTCCCATCGCAACCTGATCGCCAATGTCCTTCAGTCGGAAGCGTGGATGCAGCCGGCCCTTCACAACCCGAAAAAACCGCCGCCCCCGGAACAATCCGTTATCGCCTGTGCCCTGCCGCTTTATCACATCTTCGCCTTGACCGTCTGCTGCCTGCTGGGAATGCGGATTGGCGCCAAGAACATCCTGATCCCGAACCCGCGGGATGTGCCGGCCGTGGTCGAAGCACTGAAGCCTCACAAGGTCACTTTGTTCCCCGCGGTCAACACGCTCTACAACCTCCTGGCCGACAATGCCGGCTTCAGGTCCCTCGACTTCTCCGAATTGCGGGTCTCCAACGGGGGCGGCATGGCGGTGCAGGCTGCCGTGGCACAGAAGTGGCTCAAACTGACAGGTTGTGCCGTCTGTGAAGGTTATGGCTTATCCGAAACATCGCCCTCGGCCACCTGCAACCCCACCGATACCGACGCGTATTCCGGGACGATCGGCCTGCCGCTGCCTTCGACCGAAGTGCTCATCCTGGACGATGAGGGGCAGCCGGTGCCGCTGGGGCAGCCTGGTGAGATCGCCATCCGCGGGCCACAGGTCATGACCGGCTACTGGCAGCGGCCGGAAGAGACCGCCGGGGTCATGACCGCGGACGGCTTCTTCAAGTCCGGCGACATCGGCGTGATGGATGAGCGCGGCTACGTCACGATTGTCGATCGCAAGAAAGACATGATCCTGGTGTCCGGTTTCAACGTCTATCCGAACGAGCTCGAAGGAGTGTTCGCCGGCCATCCCGGCGTGCTGGAATGCGCCGCGGTCGGCGTACCGGATGAAAAGACCGGGGAAGCGGTCAAGCTCTTCGTGGTGAGGCGCGACCCCGCTCTGACCGAAAAGGACCTGCTGGAGTTCGGCGCCAAGGGCCTGACCGGCTACAAGAAGCCCCGGTACATCGAGTTCCGGGCCGAACTGCCCAAGACCAATGTCGGCAAGATCCTGCGTCGGGAGCTACGCGACGGCAGCCCCGACAAGGCTGCCTGAGGCCCCGCCCGGAACCATTCCGGTCGGGGCATTCAAATGCTGCGCAATCGGAAGCGCTGCAGCTTGCCTGTTTCCGTGCGCGGGAGGCTTTCCACGAAATCGATCGCGCGGGGATACTTGTAGGGCGCAATCGTCTGCTTGACGTGCTCCTGCAGCGCCTTGCTCAGCTCCGCGTTCGCCTTGAAGCCGGGCCTGAGCACGACGAAGGCTTTGACCGCCTGGCCGCGCTGCGGGTCCGCCACGCCCACCACGCCGCATTCGGCAATCGATGCATGCGATAGCAACGCGTCCTCCACCTCCGGGCCGGCAATGTTGTACCCGGCGGAAATGATCATGTCGTCGGAGCGGGCCTGGTAGAACAGGTAGCCGTCCTCATCCATCGTGAAGGTATCGCCGGGCAGGTTCCAGCCCTGGCGGACATAGTCGATCTGACGCTCGTCGGCCAGGTAGCGGCAGCCGGTGGGCCCGCGCACTGCGAGCTTGCCGACGGTGCCCGGCGGCAGGGTGTTCATGTTCTCGTCGACGATCCGCGCTTCATAGCCCGGCACGACCTTGCCGATTGCGCCTGACCGGACGTCCTTGCCGGCTGCCGAGATGAAGATGTGGATCATCTCGGTTGCGCCGATACCGTCGATCATCTCAATGCCAGTCGCCTCTCGCCACAGCTGCCGGGTCGCATCCGGCAAGGCTTCGCCGGCGGACACGCACTTCTGCAGCGAAGTGATGTTGTGATTCCTTACCAGTGGCGCCATCTGGCGGTAGAAGGTGGGCGCGGTGAAGAGGATCGTCGCCCGGTGACGGGCGATGGCAGCCAGCAGGCCGTCCGGCGTGGCCTTCTCCACCAGCAGCGACGAGGCGCCGAATCGCATCGGGAAGCACAGCACGCCGCCGAGCCCGAAGGTAAAGGCCAGTGGCGGCGTGCCGCAGAAGATGTCGTCGGCCCGGGGCTTGAGGATCGATCGAGGAAAGAGATCGCACATGGCCATGATGTCGCGATGCATGTGCATCGTTCCCTTGGGCTGGCCGGTGGTGCCCGAGGTGAAGGCGATCAGTGCGATGTCGTCCTGGGCGGTGTCGCAGGCCGGGAATTCGGCGGGACGCTTTGCGCAGACTGCTTCCAGCGAGCCGCCGCCAGGGGTTCGGCCGTCACCGTCGTTGAAGTAGAGCACTTGCTGCAGCGGGCTGCCCGGTTGGGCCTGGATCAGTTCGTCTTTGAGGCGGATGTCGCAAAGGGCAGCCGTGACATGCGCCTTTTCGAGGATCGGGTGCAACTCCCTGGCCCGAAGCAGCGGCATGGTCGGCACGGCGATCAGTCCGGCCTTGAGCACAGCCAGGAAGCAGGCGGCCATCATGGGATTGTTCGCCCCGCGAAGCAGCACCCGATTGCCGGGGACGAGGCTCATGTCGTTTCGCAGCACGTGGGCGATGCGATTGACCTGGGCCTGCAACTGCCGGTAGCTGCACTGGGCATCGTCAGTCCTGAGAACGATGCGCTCTCCGTACCCTTGCTCAATATTCCTGTCGAGCAGTTCCACTGCCGCGTTCAGGCGATCCGGGTAACGGACTTCCTGCCGCTCGAGCAGGAAGTCGGGTTGCAGTTCCTTGCTCGGCAGATGGTCGCGCGCAAACAAGTCGAGGTGGCCGGTTCTGAGCATCGTTCCTAACCTCCGGACTTCAAAAGTTCTCTGGCTATGATCAGCTTCTGGACCTCGGTCGCGCCTTCATAGATTCGCAACGACCGGATCTCACGGTACAGCCGCTCGACGATCGAGCCCTGGCGGACACCATGACCGCCGAACATCTGAACGGCACGATCGATGACCTGCTGGGCATTCTCGGTTGCCACCATCTTGGCCATTGCGGCTTCGCGGGTCACTCGCCGCCCGGGTTGCCCGTGTTCCGCTGTCGATCCCTTCACATCCCGCAGCCATGCCGCACGATACGTCAGCAGCATCGCGCTGTCGATTGCGGTCGCCATCTCGGCCAGCGCCGCCTGGGTCATCTGGAAGTCCGCCAGCGTCTGCCCGAACATCTTTCGTCGCTTGGCATAACCAAGGGCTTCAGCCAGGGCGCGGCGGGCCATGCCCAGCGAGGCCGCCGCGACGGACGCCCGAAAGATGTCAAGGGTCGCCATCGCGAGCTTGAATCCTTCCCCGGGCTTGCCCAGCATCCGGTCGCCCGGAATCCGGCAGCCGGCGAATTCCAGCGTGGCCAGCGGGTGGGGCGCGATGACGTCGATGCGCTCGGCGATCCTGAGGCCGGGTGAGTCCGAGTCGACCACGAAGGCGCTGATTCCACGCGGCCCGGGATCATCCGAGGTCCGTGCGAACACGGTGTAGAAGCTGGCGATGCCCCCGTTGGAAATCCACGTCTTGCAGCCGTCGATGACCCAATCGTCGCCGTCGCGTCGCGCGCGGGTGGTCATTGCGGCGACGTCCGACCCGGCTTGCGGTTCGGACAGGGCAAAAGCCGCGATCCACTCGCCGCTGGCAACATGGGGCAGGTAGCGTCGCCGCAGTTCGTCGCTGCCGCCCAGCGCGATCGCGCCGCTGCCCAGGCCCTGCATCGCGAACGCGAAGTCCGCCAGGGCATCGTGGTAGCCAAGGCTTTCCCGCAAAAGGCAGATCGAGCGCGAGTCGAGATGCTCCAGCGCGCCGCCCCAGGCCTGCGGCACGCAATAGCGCAGCAGTCCGGCCTTGCCCAGCGCGCCAACCAGCGCAATGCAGCGCGCGTCGAGGTCGGGCGCGCCTGCGACGACGGCCGGCAGTGTCGAGTCACCCCACCGGTGCGCCTCCCGCGCCAGGGCCGCGTGGGGCGGATCGAAGAACGGCAACTCGAGGCAGGATTCTAGGTAGTCCTGCGGTGGCGCCACCGGATGCGCCGCCGGATGCGCCGCCGGCGGATTTGGGGCGGCCATCAGTTGCCCTCGAAGACCGGCCGGGACTTGGCGGAGAAGGCGAGATAGGCTCGCTCGAAATCCCGGGTCTGCATGCAGATCGCCTGGGCCTGCGCCTCCGCCTCGATGGCCTGCTCGATGGTCATCGCCCACTCCTGGTTCAGCATCGTCTTGGTCATGCCGTGAGCGAAGCTAGGTCCGTGCGCCAGGCTGTTCGCCAGCGAGATCGCTTCGCCCTCGAGTTCACCTTCGGGGACCAGCCGGCTGTAAAAGCCCCAGGCAGCGCCTTCTTCGGCTGTCATCGCGCGCCCGGTGAAGAGCAACTCGCCGGCGCGGCCCTGGCCGATAAGACGCGGCAGGAGTGTGCACGCGCCCATGTCGCAGCCGGCCAGGCCGACTCGCGTGAACAGGAACGCGGTCCTGGCGCGAGCAGTCCCAAGCCGGAAGTCGCTGGCCAGGGCGAGCATGGCGCCGGCCCCGGCGCAGATGCCGTCGATTGCGGCGATGATCGGCTGGGGCGCCTTGCGCATCGCCAGGATCAGGTCTCCTGTCATGCGGGTGAATTCGAGCAGTTCGGGCATCGGCATCCCGACCAGCGGACCGATGATTTCGTGAACGTCGCCGCCGGAGCAGAAGTTGCCGCCTTCACCTGTTAGCACCACCGCCTTGATGTCGCTGGCGTAGGGCAGGGCGCGGAAGAGCTCGCGCAGCTCTTCGTAGGAGTCGAAAGTCAGCGGATTCTTCCGGTCGGGACGATTGAGCTTGAGGATGCCGACGTTCTTTTCCGTGCGCCAGAGGAAGTGCCTGGCCTGGTAGCCGGCAGCGACGAAACGGGTTGTCTTGTTGAGAGGTGAATTCATCGTTGCTCCTGTCGGGTTGCAAGATTCGAAGCCCGGGGAAGCCGTCCCGCGCCAGACTGCGAAGTGTTCTGTTTGAGTTTTCCGAGCAGTCGCTGAAGTTCGCGCTGCTCGCTGCGATCGAGCGACCCCATCAATTGAATGATCCAGGACTCGTGGACCTTGGCCATTGCGCTGAATCGCCGGCGACCGCTGTCGGTGAGCCGCAACCGGATGGCGCGACGATCATCCGAGTCTGCTTCACGGATCAGCCAGCCATCGCGCTCGAGCTGGTCGGCGATGCCGGTGACGTTGCCGCTGGTGACCATCAGGCGCCGGGACAAGTCGCTCATCTTCAGGCCGTCGGCCCGGTCGAGTTGCGCGAGCAGATCGAAACGCGGCAGCGTCAGGTCGAATTCCTGCTGCATGCGGCGCCGGATGGCGGTTTCAATCAGGTTCGAACAGGTGAGCAGTCGCAACCAGAGGCGCAGCGCGATATGGTCGTCGCTTGACAGGCGGGTCTCGTGATCGATCGATGGCAGGGCCATCCAGGTAGTTTAAGCCTGAAACACTTTGGCTTGAAGGATCTGGCCGGGGAAACGACCCGATCCAGACCGTCAAACGAAAAACGCCGGGGCGAACCCCGGCGTCAAAGGATGAAACTCTACAGGGACTGGATCAGAAGAAGTGGCGAACGCCCAAGGCGATGCTACGTGGCTTCGTGTCCTGCGCACCGGGGGCGCCGTCGATCGTGTTCAGGCCGAGCGCAGCGTACAGGAACGTGCGCTTGGACAGACCATGCGAGTAGGTCAGGCCCAGGCCCGTGTTGTCCCGATTGTTCAGGCCTTGATCGTCTTGCTTGAAGGTCAGGTACACGGTACCCGCGCCAAGGCCTGCGCTCAAGCTTCCGAAAAACGCTTTGCGCTTGACGCTGGGCGCGCCTGCGGCAGCCTGACCGTCTGTCTGCGCAGCGGCGAGACCGACACCAAAGTTGCCGAACTTGGCGCCAACCCCCACGGCCGCTTCCGTGGTCTTGTCGATGCCGGGAGCCTGGTCGATGCTGTGGAAACCGATACCGAAGCTCACAGGACCGAAGGCGCCGACACCGGCCACACCGAAGGCGTCGCCCTGCTTGTTATTGATCACGCCGGCAGCAGAGGCAGGTGCCTCACCAGCAGCGTAAGCAGCGTGCAGAGTGAAACCACCCAGCACCGGCGACTGGTACGACACGTCGTTGTTGAAGCGGATTTGCGTACCTGCCAGACCGACCGAGTTGTTGTACCAGCTGTAACCGGTCGTGTCGCCGGGAACGATGGCGCGGAAGATCGGGGTGTACTGGCGGCCCAGGCGGATCGCACCAAACCCACCTTGTAGCCCGACCCAGGCTTGACCCGCCCAGAACGTCGCACCCGAAGTCACGGTACCGGTATCGGGCGACAGGCGATGCTCGATATTGAAGATCCCTTTCAGGCCACCGCCCAGCTCCTCCGTGCCGGAGACGGCAAGACGGGAACCTGCCCATACGCCGTTGGTGACACGAAGGTCGCTCTTGCCGTTCGCCGGGCCGCCGTTGGCGTCCTGGTTTACGAACTCCAGCGACATGTCAAGACTACCGTTCAGAATGATGTTGGTCTGCGCGAAAGCGACTGCAGGCAAAGCTGCCGCAACGGCCAGCGCGAGAAGCGATTTTTTCATTGATCAATCTCCTAAGTTTCTGGAATTCAATCGGTTACGACCGTTGCAAGGCGCGTCACCGAAACTCCCCGAGAAAGGCCCGGAAGGAAGTTGAAAGTATTGTCGCCAAATTCCAGCAGCGGTCAAAGACTGGATACAGTTGGCGGGCGATAAAACGACGCCACTGTTGTTTGGGTGCAACTGGCTCATCAGCGACAAGGCGGCAACCGGTCGGGCACGGACAGCCGACGATCCCGCGCCGCTCGCCCTGATCAACGTCGAGGACGGAAGATAAGAACGCGGATACGCCGCGGTTGTGCTCTTATCGGGCAGCTTCCTTCGGCTACGGGCCAGGAGATCGAGAGCTGTCCGCTGATCGTGCCAGGGCCAAGCTCGGCTTGTTTGCCCAATCTCCGGCACACTCGTGCCCATGACTCACGATACAAACCAGCCGCTTCGCCTGCTTTCGCCGCTCGAACGATTCCTTGCGGTGCTCGGCCGGGGGATGGCCGATGCGGCCAATCCGCCGCTGGCAAGCCGCTC
>JBBRJB010000033.1:0-12018 GCA_038220085.1 Burkholderiales bacterium | reverse complement strand
CAGGCTGACATGGCGGACGTCGAAGGACCTCACGATGCGATCGGCCTCGGCTCGAATGCGATCCCGGTCGAGCAGGCCGAGGCGCCGGGCAAGCCAGCCGCCCCGGAGCATCGCCGGATCGCGCAGGCGATGCGCCGCGGCATTGTCGGCCAGCGAGGCATCGCCGATGACGCCGGTCTCCAGGCGGTCTTCCGGAATCCGGGCGATGCCGGCGTCAATCCAATGGCGGGCGCCGGCCGGCAGGCGTTTGCCGCCGACCCGCAAACGTCCGTGCTGCGGCGCCAACTCACCGCTCAACAACCGGGCGAGGCTCTGCTGGCCATTGCCGGCGACACCGGCGATCGCCAGGATTTCACCGGGAAGAACTGTCAGGCTGACATCGCGCAGCGCGGCATGGCCGGGCCTCGTCATCGATACGCGCTCGAGTTCGATCAGCGGCTGGCCGGCGGGCCCCCTGGCGTCCGGCGCGGCCGTGGACGGTGCGGGCTGGGCCAGGTTGCCGACCATCGCCTCGGCCAGAGACGCCTTGGTGGCGTCGGCGGTTTGCGCCTGCAGCACCATGCGGCCGTGCTTGAGCACGACGATCCGATCACTGACCCGCAGCACTTCGTCCAGCTTGTGGGAGATGAAGACGAGCGCAAGCCCCGAGGCGGTGAACTTCTCCAGGGTCGCGAACAGGGACTCGCTTTCCTGCGGCGTGAGGACGGCCGTCGGCTCGTCCAGAATCAGAATCCGCGAGCCGCGCACCAGCGCCTTCAGGATCTCGACGCGCTGGCGCTCGCCGACGGAGAGGGACGCCACGCGCGCTGCCGGATCGACCTGCAGGCCGTAGGCCGACGCCGCCCGCAGCAGTTGCTCGCGCATGGCCTGGCGCCGGGATCGCAGCCGCCACAGCGGCTCGAGTCCGAGCATCACGTTCTCCAGCACCGTGAGGTTCTCGGCCAGCGTGAAGTGCTGGTGCACCATCCCGATGCCCGCGGCCAGTGCCGCCCGGGTATCGCCCGGGGGCAGGCGCTTGCCGAATGCCTCGACGGTGCCGGCATCGGCCACATAGTGGCCGAACAGGATCGAGACCAGGGTCGATTTGCCGGCGCCGTTTTCGCCGAGCAATGCCAGCACTTCGCCGGCATGAAGGCTCAGCGAAATGTCGTCGTTGGCAAGCAGCGCGCCGAAGCGCTTGGTGACACCCTGCAGGCGAAGGACCGGCTCCGTCTGCACCCGGTGCAATCCGCGCTAGGAGCCTGTCGGAGTCAATTGGACGCAGCAGGCTGGCTGTCGTTCACCTTGACGACGAACGAGCCGTCCAGGATCGCCTTCTGCCTGGCCGCAACCTTGTCCATGACATCCTTGGGCACCTTGCCCTCGAACGTACCGAGCGGGGCAAGCTCCGAGCCCTTGAACTTCATCATCGAATACTGGCCGTAGTCGTCCTGCACAAACTTGCCGGCCTTGACCGCCTCGATCGCCCGGTCGATGGTCGGCGCCATGTTCCACAAGGCGGAGGCGACGACTGTCTCAGGATAGGTCGACTGGGTATTGATGACGTTGCCGATGGCCAGCACCTTGCGCTCCCTGGCCGCGTCCGAGACGCCGAACCGCTCCGCGTACAGCACGTCCGCGCCCTTGTCGAGCATCGCGAACGAGGCCTCCTTCGCCTTGGGAGGATCAAACCAGGAATTGATGAAGGACACCATGAACTGGACCTTGGGATTGGTTTCCCGCGCGCCGTCCATGAACGCGTTCATCAGGCGATTGACCTCGGGGATGGGGTAGCCGCCCACCATGCCGATCTTGCCGGTCTTGCTCATCGCGCCGGCGATCATCCCGGTGAGGTACGCCGGTTCCTGGATGTAGTTATCGAAGACGGCGAAATTCGGTGCAGCCGGCTTGCCCGAGGATCCAAGCAGGAACGCCGTCTTGGGATAGTCCTTGGCCACCTTGCGGGCCGCCGACTCGACCGCGAAAGCCTCCCCGACGATCAACCCGTTCCCCTGTTCCGCGTACTGGCGCATGACGCGCTCATAGTCCGTGTTGGCGACGTTCTCGGAAAACTTGTACTCGATGTCACCGCGCGCGACCGCGGCGTTCAGAGCCTGGTGGATGCGGCTGACCCACTGCTGCTCGACCGGCACGGTGTAGATGGCGGCAACCTTCAGCTTGGACTGCGCCACCGCCATGCCCGGCAGCAGCGCCAGGCCGATTGCCCCGGCCGCCAGGCCGAGAGCCGCGCGACGGACAGCAGACCGGCAGACCGGTCGCATTGCAGACGACGATGATTTCATTAGCGCTCCTGGGTGGTTTGATGAATCCTAGACGACTTTGATCGTCGCCGGATCGAAATCTGCCTCGGGGTACTGCAGACCGAGCTTCTTCAGCGCGGACACGATGATGGTCAGGATCGCGTAGTCGCGAAACCACTTCCGGTTGCCCGGGATGACGTACCAGGGCGCGTACCTGCGGTCGGTCTGCACGATCGCGTCGCGAAATGCCACCATGTACTTGTCCCAGTGCTTTCGCTGTTCGAGGTCATGCTCGTCGAACTTCCAGTTCTTGTCCGGCTCGTCGAGCCTGGCCTGCAGGCGTTGGCGCTGCTCCTCGCGGTCGATGTGCAGGTAGAACTTCAGGATGGTCGTCCCTTCGTCGGCGAGCATCCGCTCGAAATTTCGCAGGTGCTCGTAACGCTTCTGCCAGACTTTCTTGGGAACCAGCTGATTGACCCTGGCCACCAGCACGTCCTCGTAATGGGAGCGGTTGAACACCACGATCTGCCCCTTTGCAGGCACCTTCTGGTGGACCCGCCAGAGATAGTCGTGCGCCAGTTCCTGCGCCGTCGGCGCGGCGAACCGGGCAACGATGACGCCTTGGGGGTTGACACCCGAAAAAACTTTGCGGATCGTCCCGTCCTTGCCGCCGGTGTCCATCGCCTGCAGGACAATCAGCACCTTGTGCCGGCCATCGGCAAAAAGCCGCTCCTGCAGATCCACCAGCTCCTTGCGCAGCACATCGCTGGCCCGGTCGGCCGCCTCCTCGTCGCCATCGAAGCCCGGCGTCTTGTCACCCGAAAGTTTTGCCAGCACATCGTCGTCGCTGTGCTTGTCCAGTTCGATCCAGCACTTTGCCATGAGCACCCTTTTCAGTTGTCCGACCGCAGCTTGAAACGCTGGATCTTTCCGGTGGCCGTTTTCGGCAGCTCGTCCACGAAGTTGATCCAGCGGGGATACTTGAAAGGCGCCAGCACGTCCTTGACATGCAACTTGATCGCCGCGGCGAGTTCATCGCCCGGCACGACGCCCTCCCGCAGTACCACGTAGGCCTTCGGCTTCACCAGCTCGTCGGCGTCTTCCGCACCGATCACGGCAGCCTCCAGGACCGCGGCGTGCGAGCCGATCGCGGACTCCACTTCGAACGGCGAGACGAACTGGCCGCTCACCTTCAGCATGTCATCCGAGCGGCCTGCATACGTATAGTAGCCATCGCCCGACCGGACATACTTGTCGCCGCTGCGGGTCCATTCGCCTTGGAAAGTCGCGCGCGACTTCTCGCGCTGGTTCCAGTAGGACAGCGCGCTGGTCGGTCCCCGGATGTAGAGATCCCCGATCTCGCCGGCGTCCACGGCTGCGCCGTCCTCGCCGACCAGTTTCAGGTCGTAGCCCGGCACCGGCACGCCGGTCGTGCCGTAGCGGACCTGGCCGCGCCGGTTGGAGAGGAAGATGTGCAGCATCTCCGTGGAACCGATGCCGTCCAGGATCTCGACCCCGGTCTGCTCGGAAAAGCGCGTGCCGATCCGCTCGGGCAGGGCTTCACCGGCCGAGACGCACACCTTGAGGGCCAGGCGGTCCTTGGCGGGAAAGTCCGGCGAAGCGAGCATGCCGGCATACAGCGTCGGCACACCGAAGAAGATGCTCGGACGCACCGCTTCAGCCGCCCGCGGCAACTCGCCGGTCAGGCGCTTGAACACTGCGGCCGGGGTCGGCCGCTCGGCCATGAGCACGGAGGTGGCGCCAACCGACATCGGGAAGGTCAGGGCATTGCCCAGACCGTAGGCGAAGAAAAGCTTGGCGGCGGAGAACGTCCGGTCGCGCGGCCCGATGCCCAGAATCGGGCGGCCGTAGTACTCCGCGGTCTGGATCAGGCTGGAATGGCAGTGGACCGTCCCCTTGGGCGCACCGGTCGAACCCGATGAGTAGAGCCAGAAGCAGGGTTCGTCGGCACAGGAATCGGCGGACTCGAACTCGTCCTCGCCGTTGTCCAGGATCGCGCCCATGTCGCCGCCGTGCGCGAGCGGCGCCTCCGATATGACCACCTGGGTCAGCGACGGTATGGCATTGTGCAGGCCATCGAACGCCGGAAACAGTGCGCGGGAGACGAACAGCACCTTGGCGCGGGAGTCCCGCAGCATGTAGTCGTAGTCGTTCTGGGTCAGCATGGTATTGACGCATACCGGCACCACCCCCGCCTTGATTGCGCCGAGGAACACGGTGGGCCAGTCGATCGTGTCCAGCATGCAGAGCAGGATGCGGTCCTCCGGCTCGACCCCGCTGGCCAGCAATCCGGAGGCGAACCGGTCGACCCGCCGGGCGAGCTCACGATAAGTGATCGACTCGTAGTCGTCGATGAAGGCGATATGATCCTGCCGGCCGGCTTCCAGGTTGCGCGCGATCAGGTCGTGCGCAGCGTTGAAGTTGCGGGGGATCTCGAGCACGGGCAACGATCTGAAGTGGTCGGCGCTGGAAAGCTCCGGCATGGCGGTCTCCCTGGAATGGTTGTGATCGGGGCCGGCTCCGAGGCGCGAGGCTCAGCAGGCCGCGATCACATCGATACCGTGCGGGTACTCGGTTCCGCCACGAGTCGTTGCAGGTCGGTGCGCAGGACCTTGGCGACACGGCGCATCAACAGCACGGAGATGTTGCCCTCGCCCGCCTCGAGCTGCGCCAGATAACGCTCCGACAGACCCGAATACTCGGCTAGCTGCTTGCGCGTCAACCCCGCGGTGTGACGAGCGTGCCGAACGCGACGACCGAGTTCGAAGAGGAATGCCGCCTCCTCTTCAGGCTTGCCTGAGAGCTGCATCGACATGCACCATACCGGTTGATTGAAGGCAATATAACGCAACCAGACGCGACTTTAAAAGTGTCGTCCTCAATGTCATCCGGACCTGCGCCGGTGCCGGTGCCACGCGACCTGGTGGTGGCAGGCTGCCGGCTGGAAACCTGCCGTTTCGGTTCGGGCGACCGTCCGCTGCGAGTCGTGCTGCTGCACGAAGGACTCGGTTCGGTCGCGGCGTGGCGGGACTTCCCCGCGCGCCTCGCGCAACTGCTTGACGAACCGGTAATGGCATATTCCCGAGCCGGCTATGGACAGTCCGAAGCGGTGGCGGCGGCGCGCGACCCGGAATTCATGCACCATGAGGCCAGGGTGGTGTTGCCGGCGCTGCTGCAGGCGCTCGGGATCGGGCGGCCGATCCTGGTCGGTCACAGCGACGGCGCGTCGATCGCCCTGATCAACGCCGGCAGACTCGCCGACTTTGCACCGGGGGCGGGCCGCGGGGCAGCGGCGCCGCAACCGCTCGGCATTGCCGTCATGGCGCCGCACCTTTTCGTGGAGCAGATCACTGTCGACGAGATCGCCAAGGTCGCGGCCGGTTTCGATGCGAGCGGTCTCGCACAGCGACTGTCGCGCTATCACCGCGACCCGGTCGCCAGCTTTCGCAGCTGGGCCGATGTCTGGCTCTCGGAACCTTTCCTGCAATGGAACATCGAGGCCTGCGTCGCGGCGATCCGCTGCCCCATCCTCGCGATCCAGGGACAGGACGACCAGTACGGCACCCGCCTGCAGGTCGACCGCCTCGCCCGATTGGCGCCGCAGTCAGAGGTTCTGATGCTGGCCGACTGCCGGCACAGCCCCCACCAGGAGCAGCCGGCGGCGGTGCTGTCCGCCCTGGCTGAGTTCGTCGGCGACCTCCCCGGCTGAGGGTGCCGCGGACTTCGGCGAATGGGGGTTATTCCGGGTCGAAACCGGCGGCAAGTCCCCTTTTTTCCGGTTTACACTGACACCGTGATGCCGGCCCGGCAGCTCGCGGCGCACGCAGGTCCGCGGGAGCAAAGAACGAACAGGAGGAGATGAAAATGGCTCTGGATCGCAGCAGGCATTTCGGATGGATCGTGGCGGCGGGTGCCGTGACCGCTTCGCTGGTCGCCGCCGCCTTGCCGGCGATGGCCCAGTCGCCCTTGAAGATCGGCTTCATGGCGGAACTCAGCGGGCCCCAGGGCGCGCTCGGCCAGGACCAGTACGATGCGCTGATGATGGTGATCGAGCGCAACGGCGGCAAGCTCGGCGGGGTACCGGTGACAATCCTCAAGGAGGACAGCCAGCTCAAGCCCGAGGTCGCGGTGCAGCTGGCCGACAAGCTGATCGAGCGCGAGAAGGTGCCGATCATCACAGGCATCACTTTCTCCAACATCATGATGGCGGTCAACAAAAAGATCACCAGCGCCGAGGTCTTCCTGGTCGGCAGCAACGCCGGCCCCTCGCCGGTAGCCGGCGCCCAATGCTCGCCGTACTTCTTCTCGGTGTCCTGGCAGAACGACCAGCAAGCGGAGGTAGTCGGCAAGTACGCGACCGACAAGAAATACGCCAGGATCGTGACAATCGCGCCCAACTACCAGGCAGGCAAGGATTTCGTCGCCGGATTCAAGCGCTACTTCGACAAGCCGCCGGTCAACGAACTGTGGCCGGCCTTGAGCACCCAGGACTTTTCAGCGGAAATCGCGCAGATCGCGGCCGCGCAGCCCGACGCCATCTTCGCTTTCCTGCCGGGCGGACTCGGGATCAACTTCGTCAAGCAGTGGGCGCAGTCCGGACTCAAGGACAAGGTCGCGTTCCTCTCGGCCTCGACCGCCGACGGCATCGGCCTGCCGGCCATGGGCGACGCCGCGGCCGGCGTGATTGCCGGCACGTTCTGGGGCCCGGACTTCAAGAACGAAGCGAACCAGAAGTTCGTCAAGGAGTTCGAAGCCAAGTTCAAGCGGATTCCTTCACAGTACGCGGCGCAGTCCTACGACGCCGCGCTGCTGCTCGATTCCGCGATCGGCAAGGTCAAGGGCAATGTCGCCGACAAAAAGGCTTTCCGCGCCGCCCTGGCGGCTGCGGATTTCAAGTCGGTCCGCGGTGATTTCAAATTCGGGACCAACCAGTTTCCGGTCCAGGACATGCACGTGTTCGAAGCGGTGAAGGATCCGCAGGGCCGGATGACCCTGAAGACGATCGGCACGCCGTTGAAGAACGCCACCGACGCCTATGCCAGCCAATGCCAGATGAAGTAGCTCGGGCCGCCGGTGCCGGCGGCCCGCTTCGCTGACGGCCGGCCCCTGACATGCTGACCGGACTGCTCGTCACGCAGGCGCTCAACGGCCTGCAACTGGGCGTGCTGCTGTTCCTGCTGGCCGCCGGCCTGACGCTGGTGTTCGGCATCATGAATTTCGTGAACCTCGCGCACGGTTCCCTCTACATGATGGGGGCCTACTTCGCGGCGGTGGCCACATCCTGGAGCGGCTCGTTCGTGATCGGTGCGCTGATTGCAGTGCCCGCGACGGCCCTGCTGGGCTTCGCAGTCGAACAACTGGCGCTCAAGGGCCTGTACCGGCGGGACCATCTCGACCAGGTGCTCGCCACCTTCGGGCTCATCCTCTTCTTCAATGAACTCGTCAGAATCATCTGGGGTCCCTCGCCCCTGTACATGTCGGCGCCCGACTGGCTGTCCGGCACGGTCAACCTGTTCGGGTTTGTCTACTCGGCTTACCGGTTCGCGATCATCGCCGTCGGCCTCCTCGTCGCGGCCGGCCTCTACTGGCTGATCAATCGCACACGGGTGGGCATGCTGATCCGGGCAGGTGCAACCAATGCGCCAATGGTCGGGGCCCTGGGCATCAACATCCGGGCGCTGAACAGCCTGGTTTTCGCGCTTGGCGCCGGCCTGGCGGGACTCGCCGGCCTGATGTCGGGCCCGATCCTCTCGGTCCAGCCCGGCATGGGAGATCCGATCCTGATCCTGACACTGGTGGTGATCATCATCGGCGGTATCGGCTCGGTGAGGGGCGCCTTGCTGGGCGCCCTGCTGGTCGGCGTGGTCGACACCGTGGGACGCACTTTCCTGCCGATCTGGCTGGGCGCCCTGTTCAAGCCGACCATCGCGCAGGCGGCAGGCCCGGCGATCGCCTCGATGTCGATCTACCTGCTGATGGCCGTGGTGCTGGCGGTGAGGCCGCAGGGGCTGTTCCCTGCTCGCGCCTGACGCCGCCAGGCTCGATCCGCAAAGGTCAATCGTGTTTCCCGAGAGAGTCGATTTCAAGGCCGCGCACGTCTGGCTGGTCGTCGCCGTGCTGGCCGCGCTGATCCTGCTGCCGGTCTATACCGAGCTGTCTGATCAGTCCTACTACCTCACGCTGGTCTCGCGGATGATGATCTACGGGATCGCGGCCACCGCGCTCAACCTGCTGATCGGTTATACCGGACTGGTCAGCTTCGGCCATGCGCTGTTTCTCGGCATCGGGGCCTACAGCGTCGGCATCCCGGCCTTCAACGGCATCGACAACGGCTGGTTGCAACTCCTGCTGGTGATCGCCGCCACCGGCGGCGTCGGCGCGCTGACCGGCCTGGTCGTCCTGCGCACGCAGGGCATGGCCTTCATCATGATCACCCTGGCCTTCGCCCAGATGTTCTACTTCCTCGGTGTCTCCCTCAAGGAATACGGCGGCGACGACGGCATGTCGCTACCCAGCCGCTCGGTGCTGGCGCCGCTGAACCTGGCCTCGGACCTGCAGCTGTACTGTCTGATACTGGCGCTGCTGATCGCAACGCTCTACCTCAGCTGGCGGCTGGTGAACTCCCGCTTCGGCTACGTCCTGCGTGGCATCAAGTCGAACGAGCGGCGCATGCGGGCGCTCGGTTTCGCCACCGAGCGGTACAAGCTCGCCGTCTACGTCATTTCCGGTATCGTCACCGGCATCGCCGGATTCCTGCTGGCCAACCTCAGCAGCTACGTCTCGCCGTCATCGAGCGCGTGGACGGTCTCCGGCGAACTGGTCGTCATGGTCATCCTCGGCGGCATCGGCACCGTGTTCGGGGGCGCGCTCGGTGCGCTCGCCCTGCTGCTGATCGAGGAGCTCCTGACCATGGCCACCGAACACTGGATGGCGGTCCTCGGCCTGATGATCGTGGCCATCGCGCTGCTCGCCAAGAATGGCATCTACGGCAGCCTGCGCAGGTGGTCGCTCGCCATCCGGCGCGGGAACGGACAGCCATGAGTGCGACGCCCCCGGCCCCTCTGGCCGGCAGCGACGGCCGCGACGGCAAGGCCGTGCTCCAGACCGAGCGCCTGGTCAAACGTTTCGGCGGCCTGCTCGCCACCGATCATGTCAGCATCGCCGTCGTCCCCGGCGAAATCCATGCCTTGATCGGTCCCAACGGCGCCGGCAAGACGACGCTGATCTCGCTGCTCACCGGGGAGCTGAAGGCCGACGCCGGCGGCGTCCTTCTCAGCGGCAAACAGGTCACCGGCTTGGGCGTTTCGGGCCGGGCCCGCGCCGGACTGGGGCGCTCCTACCAGATCACCCAGCTCCTGATGGAATTCACGGCGCTGGAGAACGTGCTGGTGGCCGTCCTATCGCGCAGCCGTGAGACCGGCGCCTGGCAGCCCTTGCGCGCAGTGAGCGCGCATACCGATTCCGCCCGCCACTACCTGCAGCAGGTCGCGCTCGCGGACAGCGCCGACGTGCCGGTTCAGGCAATGGCGCACGGCGAGCGCCGCCAGCTCGAGCTCGCCATGGCGATGGCGCTGGAGCCCAAGGTGCTGCTGCTGGACGAACCGCTCGCCGGGGTGAGCCAGGCGGAGTCCGAGACCATCGTGGCGCTGCTGGGTGGCCTGAAGTCACGCTATCCGATGCTGCTGGTGGAGCACGACATGGACGCCGTCTTCAGCCTGGCGGACCGGATCAGCGTGCTGGTCTACGGCAAGATCATCGCGACCGGCGCGCCGCAGGCGATCCGCGCAGATCCCGAGGTCAGGGCTGCCTACCTGGGGGACGAATGAACGACCCCCCGGCCGGGATGCCGGCGCTCCTGGCGGTCGAAAACCTCGCGGCCGGTTACGGCCCGAGCCAGGTCCTCTTCGGCATCGACTTCCGGATCGCGGCCGGCGAGGTGGTCACGCTGATGGGCCGCAACGGCATGGGCAAGTCGACCACCATCAAGTGCCTCAGCGGCATGCATCGCGCCAGCGGCGGTGTCATCTCGCTTGCCGGCCGGCGCATCGAGCAGCTGCCCTCCTATCGCATTGCCCAGCAGGGCATCGGCCTGGTCCCCGAGGGCCGCCAGGTCTTCTCCACCCTCACCGTACATGAAAACCTCGTGGCCACCGCTTCGCGCCGCAATGCGGGACGCTCTCCCTGGACCCTTGAACGTGTACACGCACTGTTCCCCCGGCTCGAGGAACGCCGCAACCAGATCGCCGGGCAGCTCTCCGGCGGCGAGCAGCAGATGCTGGCGATCGGCAGGGCGCTGATGACGAATCCGAAGCTGCTGATCCTGGACGAGGCTACTGAAGGCCTCGCGCCCCTGATCCGGCTGGAAATCTGGCACTGCCTGGCGCAGTTGAAGGACGAGGGCATGTCGATGCTCGTTGTCGACAAGAACCTGAAGTCGCTGCTGCCGCTGGCCAACCGGCACTACATCGTCGAGAAGGGTCGGATCGTCTGGCATGGCGACAGCGATGCGCTGGCCGGCAATCGGCAGGTTCATTCCCAGTATCTCGGCATCTAGGAGCCTGTCGGGTAGGAACGAGGCCCCGCGGCATCCCTGATCCCTGTTCCACCGCACCACCCTGTCCGAGGAGATCGAATGTTCAGCCTTTACTACGCCCCGAAAACCTGCGCCCTGGCCTCGCACATCGCCCTCGAGCAAGCGGGCGCTGAGTACCGGGCCGTCCGCCTGGACTTCTCCAGTAACGCGCAGCGGTCCGCCGACTACCTGCGGGTCAATCCGAAGGGCCGGGTCCCTGCCCTGGTGACGGATCGCGGTATCCTGACGGAGACGCCGGCCATCCTCCAGTTCATCAGCCAGACCTTTCCGCAGGCCGCGCTCGCGCCGCTGGACGACGCCTTCGAGCTGGCGCGGATGAATGCCTTCAACAGCTTCCTCTGCGCCACGGTCCACGTGGCGCATGCCCATCGCATGCGCGGCAACCGCTGGGCGGACGACCCGGCGGCGATCGCGGCGATGAAGGCCAAGGTGCCGGAGTCGATGAGCGATTGCTTCGATCTGATCGAGCGCGAATTCTTTGCCGGCCCCTGGGTGATGGGCGAGCACTACTGCGTCAGCGACATGTACCTGTTCACGATCGCGCAATGGCTGGAGTCGGACGGCGTCGACCCTGCGCGCTTTCCCCGGATAGCCCGGCACCGGCAGACGATGTCCGAACTGCCGGCGGTGCGCAAGGTGATCGCCGAAGAATTGAGCGGCACCGCGGCCAACGGGGGCTGACAGGATCACCAGGTGCGGGTGGCCGCCAGATTGCGCTTGCCCCCCGGCGACGATAGACTCCGGATTCGCAATTCCACCCGCTGCTTCTCCAATAACAAGCTGGAAGTCTCAAGACATGCCTTTAGCCGGTAAGGGAATGCTCATCACGTCGATGGATGTCGACGCCGACGACGACGCCGAATTCAATCTATGGTACGACCGCGAACATCTCGCAGAGCGGGTTGCGATCGACGGCTTCCTTGAAGCCCGGCGCTGGGTCGCCGAAGAGGCGAACCCCAAGTATTTCTGCACCTACTCCACCGCGGCCTTCGAAGACCTGAGCAGCCCGCCCTACCGGCAGGCGCTCGCCAGCCAGACCGACTGGTCCCGGCGCAACATCGCGCGCTTCAAGAACATGGGCCGGGTGGTCGGGCGCATCACGGCAAGCCGGGGCCGTGGTCGCGGCGCGGCACTGGGCGTCGTCCGCCTGCGCCCCGCGGACGA
>JBBRJB010000032.1:0-12056 GCA_038220085.1 Burkholderiales bacterium | reverse complement strand
GTGATCGCGAAAAGCCTCGAGGCGCGCCCGTCCGTCGATCGCGACTGACGCGGTCGCAGGCTAACCCTGCGGACTCTGCTCCATCCGCAGGCAGTATTCCTGCATATGTTCGGGCAGGTCGTCCGGGCAGACGCCGCACTGTCGGTTGCCGAGTACGGCGTAGTTGATGAACTCGGATGCGGCAGGTTCAGTTCCGCCATGATCCGCTTGAATTCCGCGAGCGTACGATCGCCGCCCAGTCGTGAATTGCGTGCCTTCTCCTGGGCGATCGACGAGACGCGCCGGCCCGAGTAATCATGGGCCGGATAGACCAGAACATCATCCCCCAAGGTAAACAGCTTCCGGGTAACGCTTTCATAGAGCGTTTCGGCGTCGCCGTTCTGGAAGTCGGTCCGGCCGCAGCCGTCGATCAAAAGGGCATCGCCGGAGAAAAGGCGCTCGCCGATGCGATAGGCAAAGTGGCCGTCGGTGTGCCCGGGCGTGTGCAGGCCATCCAGGGTGAGCGAGCCCAGTCGGATGGGCGTGTCTTCTTTCACCGGCAGGTCCACGCACGGCAGGCGATCGATGGCGGGCGCGGCGATCCTGGAGCCGACCCGCTCTTTCAGGTGCAAGGCCGCCGTGATGTGGTCGGCATGGATGTGCGTATCCAGGGTCAATGCGAGCGTCAGTTTCAATTCGTGCAGGGCCTTCAGGTCGCGCTCGACCGAATTGATGACCGGATCGACCAGCACCGCCTGGCCGGTGTCTTCGCAGCCCAGCAGGTAGGTGTAGGTGCTGGACACCGGCTCGAAAAGTTGTCTGAAGATCATGTCTGCTCCGAGGAGTGGGGGGGTGGTGAGAGCCTGGGCCGCCGCACGCCGATACCGATGCCGGCTTCCACCCCCAGGACCAGAACGTCGATCGCGGTGCCGGCCCAGGCCAGGACGTCGTCCCGATCGTAGTGCCAGGCATGACGCGGGGTGGCGAGGTCTACGCAACGCGAGCGACATGAGGGCCGCAGCGACCACGCCGGCCATCGGGCGCCCTGCTGGGTATGCCCGTTGGGCGGCACCGGAAGATGCCGGTAGGTCAACCCGACCGCTTGCGCGGCCTCTGCAACGCAAAGGCGGGCTCAAGGCCCCGTTGACCAGAGCACCGCCAGCGGCGGGATGCAGAACCAGAGCAGGTAACCAAGAGCCACCGCGATTGTGCCATCGATGCGATCGGGTACTTCCCGACGGCCGGCGAGGCGGCGCAGGCGTTGCCACAGCCACAAGGCGTGAAGCGAGCCGCCGGCTATGCTCCCCCACAGCAGCGGCACGAGATCGGAACGCAGCAGGATCAGAACGAGCGCCAGCGCTGGCGCGGCAAGGCAGGCCAGCGTCGCCAATCGCAGCGTGCGGGACGCCCCGAGAATGACCACCAGCGTGTGCTTGCCCGCCGCCTGGTCGGCCTGACGATCAGGCAGGCCGGCGAGCAGGATCGAGGGAAGGATCGAGAGACCCAGCGGCAGGGCCAGCAGCCAGGGCGCGCTTGCGTCGATGCTGCCGCCCTGGGCCAGATAGCCGGCCAGGATCGCGCCGGCGCTATGGGTCAGAGCCACGTCGAGTTCGCCGAATCCTCGATGACTCAGTTTCAACGGCGGGACGGTATACCCGAGGGCGAGTACTGCGAAGAAGGCGTAGAGCCAGGCGATGTCGGCTGTTGCGACCGCCGGTGCTGTCGCGAGCAGCCCCCACAAGGCCGCTGCCGAAAGAAGGAGCGAAATACCGATACCCTTTTTCATGGCGGCACGATCGAGCCGCCCGTCGACCAATACGCGCGAACCGCCGGTAAAGGGACCGGCATTGAGGTTGCGCCGGTCGCTCTCGAAATCGAACCAGTCATTGAGAAAGACCGTTGCGGCTTCCAGCAGGAAGAGTGCCAGGAATCCGAGCAGGTAAGCCGGTCCGGCGACTGGTCTTTGCCCGCTCGCGAGCAGCGCGCCCAGCGTGTAGGCCATCCACGTCATCGGATAGAACTGCAGGCGCAAGGCCGCGAACCAGGCGAGCACGCGCTTGCGACGGCGCTGAACCGGCGAGAGCGATCCGTGGGCCAGGCGGGCGCCGCCGGCGCGGGAGCGCTCCAGCCAGCGGCCCCGCTGTGCCGCAGTCGACGTGATGACCGGGCCGAAAACGTCGATGCGGGCGATGCCAAGGCCGCAATAGCCGAGCGTGGCGCGCGCCAGCGCGTGAACTCCGGGTGCACGGTAGACCAGGCGATAGACCAGGGGCGGCGTGTCCATGGTGGTAATGAGGTCCGCCGTGCGCCCCGTCAGCAACTTTTCAGCCTGTTCGTGAGCCAAGTGCCGAAAGGCGAAGCCCGGCGTCATAACCCGGTCCAGGAAACCCTTGAGCAAAGCCGGATAGGTGCCCCACCAGGTCGGAAACACAAAGACCAGGTGCTCGGCCCATGCGATGTCGTCCTGGGCTTGGACCAGATCCGGCTCGAGAGCCTGCAGATCGGGAGTCTGGCAGTGCACGGCAGGATCGAAACTCGTCTCGGCCAGTATCAGTTCCCGGCACTCGACCCCGGCCGTACGCGCGCCGGCGGCGCAAGCATCGAAAAGGGCGCCGCACAGACTGTCCCTGCGGGGGTGGGCGAGGATCAGGAGGCAGCGCATGCGCTGCCTCCTAGAGGAGCCTGTCGAAGTATGGGAAGGGGTCGTGCGCCGCCCTGAGGGTTCGCACCAGAAAGCCGCGATGCGGCGTTACGCAACCCGGTCGATACCCATCGGTATCGACCGGAACACGCGCCTTGCCTCGCGACTTTCTGATGCGAACGCGACCCCTTCCCATACTCCGACAGGCTCCTACACCACGAATCGATTCCAGCTGCCGTAGCGCTCGGTCACCCGGCCGCGCCGGACACTGAGCGCGATCAGTGCAAGGCCCGCAGCCAGATCGACCGCCAGGTGCAGGCCCGAGATGCCGTAGACCAGCGGCACCACGCACAGGCCGGCGCCAAGGGGCATCAGCAGGAAGCGCAGCACGCGGGTCGGCTCGGCCGCCGCTACTGCGATCACCGTCAGCACCAGCGAGCCGATCAGGTGATCGGCGTTGGCGATGCCGCCTTCGGCGCCGACCGTCAGGCGCGAGCACATCAGAAGAGCGCCCACCGCCGCCGCCAGCGCGAGGTTCCACGGCAGGTTGACGCCGCCGGACGCCATGTCCCGCAGGATGGTGCCGGCCGGCCGGTCGAACTCGTCACCAGCGGGTTCGCCGCTGGTTTCGCTTCGGCCGCTGGTTCCGTCCGCTTCATCGGTATCGCCGAACAGGAACACCCGCAGGAGGCTCTTGCCGGCGGCAACGCGGCGGCGCAGGAACAACGACGTAGCCAGCAGTTCGTCGATGGAATACGGGATCTGGACCAGCATTGCCGCGGCCCCGATCAGGGCCAGCGTGCTCCAGGTGCCGATGACGATCGGCTGGATGATGATGAACGAAATCGAGACGATGCCCAGCGGCACGATCATCAGACCGAAAAGCAGCACCAGCCAGGGCATCGTCCGCCAGCGCGCGCGCGATCCGACAATGCCGGTCAGGATCTCGAGGATGTAGGTGTATCCGCCGAGTGCGGCGTCCGGCACCGGCCAGGCTTGCGACACGCTGGAGGTGATGATCTCTTCCGTGCCGTTCTTCGGATCGGCGATGGCGCCCGCGAAGAACGGATCCCAGACGCTATCCACATGGCCCATCTGGTAGGCCGCGAGATAGCGGGAGACGAAAAGGCCGACAAAGGCCAGCGCGATGATCGGCATGCGCTGGACCCAGCTCGACGGGTTGAAGCTCCAGCCCGGGGGCACGTCCGGGCCGGTCATGCGTGCCAGCATCGCCGTTCCCGGTTCGGGCTTGAGGCAGACCGCCAGCCCGAAGACCAGCGCGCCCACCAGGGTGTCCGACAGGTAGGCGGCCGCATTGGTCGTGGAGAACAGGAAGGGGGCTGCCATCACCAGGGCGCCGATACCGGCGCAGATCCAGCGGGCGAAGCCGTTGCGCCAGCTGAGCGCCAGCGTCGCGAACACCAGGAGGAGGGCGCCTAGCACCATCTCGGTGACGCGCAGCATCGGCTCGGGCACCTGGATCAGCACCGGTTGCGTGAGCAGCCAGAATCCCAGCGCAATGTTGACGAAGTGCGCCCACCGGTTTTCCGAATGTTGTGCGCGCACGCGACGCTCGGTGTCGACTCTGAGCCCTTCGGGGTCGTCGACGCGGCGAGCGGCCTCCTCCAGCCACGGCGGCGGCTTGATGCCGTTGTCGACGTACCAGCGCTTCGGATCCGCCTTGAGGGCAGCAACTATCGCAGGCAGTTCATCCTGGAGCCGATGCCGGGCCTCCCACCCGAGCAGGTCTCTGGCGCGGCCGGTATCGAGGGCGTAATGCGCATCGGCCATCCTTACCATGTAGGGCCGGATGAACGGGCGCTCTCCCTGGTCGATCGCATCCGGGATGACCGGCTCGGCTTTGGCCTGGGCCCACGATCCCATGACGGCCAGCGGCTTGGGCACCCGCAGCGTCTGCCAATGCTCGGGTCCGTGGATCAGTTCACCGAGCATGTCCTGCAGCGCGCCGTAGCCGATCGCGTCGGTCTCCCCGATCAGCATGGCCACCTCGGCGGGCATTTCCTTTCGTGCCGCAATCGCCAGGCGAAAGGCCGCCATCATGTCCTCGCGATGAAGCATCGCCTGGCCGGTCAGCAGTGAACCCGAGTAGAAATGGCTCTCGAGTTCACGCTGATGGATCCGCGCGATCTGGTGCGCGAGGGTCGGCACCATGGTGTGCCGGTCGTAGAGTCCCGCCAGCCGCAGGATCGTGTAAGGAATCTTGCCGTGGCATTCGCGGATGACGTTCTCGGCCTCCAGTTTCGATGCCGGATAGACGTAGGGCGGGTCGAGCGGATGGTCCTCGTCGATGCGCTGGCCCGGCAGGCAAGAGCGATGCACGAGCATCGTTCCGGAATAGATGAACCGGTCGAGGTTGAATCCTTGAAGCGCCTGCAACAGGTGCCGCGTGCCGTCGACATTGACGATGCGGTACAGCGGATTGTCCTCGCCGGTCGCGTCGAAGAATGCGGCCAGATGCACGACGGCGGCGATATCGCGTCCGAAGCGCTCCTTGATCTCGCCGAGCGCCTTCTCCACGCTTGCCGCCGACGACAGATCGAAGGCGATGATCGGGAAGCCAGCGTCGGCGGACTTGAGGTCGAGTCCGACCACGCGGAAGTCGGCTTTCAGGGTGCCGGCAAGGGAGCGGCCGATGTCACCGGCGGCGCCGGTGATCAGGACCACCGGCGCATCGGGGCGGGGGGCGGGGTCAGGGGAAGTCACCCGCGGATGTCAGCAACACTTGTGCCTGCGAGCACCGATGTCATCCCGGCACCAAATTTGCTCGTAACTGACCCATGCCCGATTTCCAATCCCTCAGCCTGAGTCTCAGTCTTGCGCTATTCGGCGGCGCCGCCCTCGCGGTCTGGGTCGCCGGCACCAGGATAGCTGCCTGTGCAGCTGAGATCTCACGTCGCAGCGGCCTCGGCGAGGCGCTGATGGGACTGCTGTTGCTGGCCGGCGTCACCTCGCTGCCGGAAGTCGCCACCAGTTTCACCGCGGCATTGGACGACAACGCCGAGCTTGCCGTCAACAATTTGCTGGGAAGCATTGCGATGCAACTGGCGGTGCTGGCGATCGCCGATTCCTTCATCGGCCAGCGGGCGCTGACCTCGGTCGTCCCGGATCCGGTCGTCATCCTCCAGGGTGCGCTCAATATCGTGCTGTTGGGCGTGGTTGCCCTGGCAACCCTGGTCGGGGATGTCCCCGTGTTCGGCGCCGGCGCCTGGACATGGGGCCTGCTGCTGGCGGCGGGCTACAGTTTCTGGAAGCTCGCGCACTCCCGCGGCCGGCGGCCATGGGCCGTCAGTGGCGAGTTCACCCCGGCGCGGCAACCGCGCAAGGAGGCCGACGCGATGAGCGGCAGCAATCGTCGACTCGGCTTGACCACCGCCGCGCTTGCCGCCGTGATCCTGCTGGCCGGCTACCTGGTCGCCGAGACCGGAGCCGTCATCGCGGACAAGAGCGGATTGGGAGACGCTTTCGTCGGTGTCGCTTTCGTCGCCGCAGCCACCTCTCTGCCGGAGGCGAGCACGGTCATCGCAAGCATGCGCCGCGGCCTCTACACGATGGCGATATCCGACATCCTCGGCACCAACATCCTGAATGTCGCGCTGCTCGGGGGAGTCGATCTTATTGTCGCCGGACCGCCGGTGCTGACGCGCGTCGGCGTCTTCGCGACCGTCGGCACCCTGCTGGGGGTCGTGGTGACCGGGCTCTTCCTGATGGGACTGGCCGAACGACGCGACCGCACGGTAATGCGGTTAGGCATCGATTCGGCGGCGGTGCTGGTGGTCTACCTCGGCGGGATGGTGCTGCTCTACAGCCTGCGCGGCACCGGCTGACCGGTGTGTCTACCAGGGTCGAGCAGCGGGAACATCTCGGCATGGACGAGCGCCCGTCGAGCGACTCCCGCGGACCGAGCCTGCCGTCGCCGGCGGGATAAGCGTCGTCGTGATGGGCGCAGAACATGAAGGGATCGGCGGTCTCCAGGGAAAGGCGAGCGCTGCGAGGCGAAGGATGGTGCCGGACGCGGCGTCCGACGGGCAATACGCCAAAAGTATCGATTATTAATAAATGAAGTATTGGACAAGGTGGCAGCCCGCGCCTACGCTGGCAGCTGCCCAGACAATCAACGGAGACTCCGGAATGACCACCGCCTCGCTGGAACGCCCGCTCAGCCACTCGCTCGATGCCCGGCCGATGACCGGGACCTGCGGTGTCGAGGTCTTCGGCCTCGATATCTCGAAGCCGCTCGATACGGCCACCGTGGCGTCGATCCGCGGCTTGCTGGCGGATCGCGGCGTGGTTTTCTTTCGCGACCAGGAACTGACCCCGGCAGAACAGAAGTCGTTCGGCGAGCAGTTCGGGCCCCTGGTCAGCAACCCGGTTTACGACCATGTCCCGGGATACCCGGAGATCATGCCGGTGGTGAAGGAAGCGCATGACCGTTACAACATCGGCGACACCTGGCACAGCGACATGTCCTACATGGAGGAGCCGCCCCTCGGTTCGATCCTCTATGCCAGGGAAGTGCCGCCGTTCGGCGGCGACACCTCCTGGACCAACATGCGCATCGCCTATGACGCCTTGCCGGACACGATGAAGCAGATGCTGTCCGGACGTCGGGCGCTGCATTCGGACCGATTCCTGACCGAGCGGCTGCAGGAGCGCAACGCCGGGCGCTCGACCCGATTGCGCGAAGACCGCATCGGCAAGGAGCTGTCGGCGTTGCACCCAGTGGTCCGGCGTCACGACGAGTCCGGGCAGCCGGCGCTCTATGTGAACTATCCGTTCACCTGGGCCTTCGAGGGCATGAGCCGTGAAGAGAGCCTGCCTTTGCTTGGTCAACTGATCCAGCACTGCACGCGTCCGGAGTTCTGCTGCCGGTTCCGCTGGCAGAAAGGTTCGGTCGCATTCTGGGACAACCGCTGCACGATGCACTATGCCTGCAACGACTACCAGGGATACCGGCGCGAGATGCACCGGATCACGATCGCCGGCCAGCGCCCCGAATGAGCGTCGATGCGGGTGACGGCGCGAGCCGCCTGCACACGCTCGTCACCGGCGCGACTCGAGGCATCGGGCGGGCGATCGTCGAGCATCTGCTGGCACAGGGCGAGGGCGTCGTCGGTCTTGCACGCCATCCCGATCCGACATTTCCTGCGCCGCTGGTGCTGGTCGACCTTGCCGATCCGCAAGCCACCCAGCGCATGCTGGCCGAGGTGGCGGCTGCCTTTCGCATCGGACGCCTGGTCAACAACGCGGGTTTCAACCAGTTGCAGCCGCTCGGGGCGATAGGTCCGGACGAGTACCGGCAGATCTTCGATCTCAACTGCCGAGCCGCCGTCGACTGCACCCAGGCACTGCTGCCGGGCATCCGGGCTGCCACGGATGCATCGGGCCGGCCGGCGGGACGGATCGTCAACATCGCCAGTCGCTCGCTGCTGGGACGGGTCGAAGGCAGCGTGTATGCGGCGGCCAAGGCCGCGCTGGTCGGCTTTACCCGCTCCTGGGCCCTCGAATTGGCGGCGCAAGGGGTCACGGTGAATTGCGTGGCGCCCGGTCCGATCGCAACCGAGATGTTCGACCTCAATAATCCACCGGGGGATCCGCGTCGGCAGCGGCTGCTCGATGCGGTGCCGATGCGGCGCATGGGACAGCCGGCGGAGGTTGCGGCGGCGGTCGCCTATTTGCTGTCGGCGGGAGCCGCATTCACCACCGGGCAGACACTGTTCGTCTGCGGTGGCGCGAGCATCAGCCAGATCCATCTTTGATAACGTCCCGATCCGGGAGCCGGTACGCGACCGGGCGAGAAACCGTAGCTGCGCAAGGAGACACACGATGAAGCGTATGAACACCACGAGACGACTGCTGCTCGCCACCGTCACAGGCATGGCCCTGTCCTCGACCGCGCTGGCCGCCGGTGACCAGTATCCGACGCGGCCGATCAAGATCATCGTCGGCTATGCGCCCGGCGGCACGACCGACATCATCGCGCGCCTGATCGCCCCTCGCATGGCGGAGCGACTCGGTCAGACCGTGGTAGTGGACAACCGTCCGGGCGCGGGCGGCAACCTGGGCGCCGAGCTGGCGGCGCAGGCCGCGCCGGACGGCTACACACTGCAGATGGGAACGGCCGGAAACATGACCGTCAACCCATCGATCTACCCGAACCTGAGATTCGATCCGGTCCGCGACTTTGCACCGATCTCGCTGGTGGCCGCCGTCCCCAACATGATGGTGGTCAACCCGTCGGTGCCCGCGAAGACGGTGGCGGAGTTCATCACCTGGGCCAAGGCACGTCCCGACCAGGTCTTCTTCGCATCGTCCGGCATTGGCAACACGCCGCACGTCACAGGGGAGCTGTTCAACCTGAAGACCGGCCTGAAACTCATCCATGTGCCCTACAAGGGCAGCGGGCCGGCGCTGACCGAACTGATCGGCGGGCAAAGCGCTCACGTGATGTTCGACAACATGCCGTCGGCCATCGGCCATGTCCGCAGCGGCGCCCTGCGGGCGCTGGCGACCACCGGTCCCAAGCGGTCGCCGGCGATGCCGGACCTGCCGACCCTGACGGAAACGGGGTTGGAGGATTTCGCGGTCCAGGGCTGGTTCGGCCTGTTCGCGCCGGCAGGAACACCGGTGCCGATCATCGAACGGCTGCACGCCGCGGTGTTGGCGGCGCTCGAACATCCGGATACGCGCAAGAGCCTCGACACCCTCGGCGCCGAGGTCGTCGGCAACTCGCCCGCCGAGTTCGGGCGCCTGGTGCAGGCGGAAGCGAAACGGTGGGCCGAAGTGGTCAAGGCGGCCGGGATCGAAGCCAAGTGAGCACCTCCCTTTCGACCGCCTCTCATTCGACCGCCTGGGCGGTCCAGGGATGGTGCGTGTTCCGGGCATGCCGGATGAAAGACGCCGCCAGTGCGCCGGGGTCGCCGTGACGACAGCAGACGACGATCTGCACGCTGGCCTGGGGAGGGGTGAAGTGGCGAAACACGAGTCCCGGCAGTCTGAGGCTGGCGGAGCTCTCCGGCACGATCGCGAGACCCGAGCCGGACAGCACCAGGCCGAGCGCGGTGTGAATGGTGCCCGCGATTTTGGCCGGCTCCGGCTCGATGCCATGCAAGCGAAGGAAGGATGCGACCGTGCCGTACCGGCCGGCATCGCCGCGCGAGGGCGGGTACAGCACCAGATCTTCGCCGGCGAGTTCGGTGGGAGCCACGAGGCGGCGTCGGCTGAGGCGATGGACCGACGGCATGGCCAGCATCATGCGCTCTTCTCCGATCGGCGCCATGCTGATTTCCGGATGGCGCGCCGGTGGGCGGTAGAGCCCGACGTCGATGCTTCCCGACAGGAGCGCCTCTTCCTTGTCCATCACCGCGACCTCGCGCAGCGCGATCTCGACGCGGGGGAACAACTGGCGATAGCCGGGCAGCAGTCGTGGCAGCAGGGTATAGGCCAGCGACGGTATGAATCCGATCACCAGGCGGCCGCCGCGGCCGGCGGCGGCATCGCGCGCGACGGTGATCGCCTGGCGCGCGGCGGCGAGTATGGCTGCGGCACGCGGCAGGAAGGCAACGCCGGCATCGGTCAATTCGATGCCGCGCCGTCCCCGATGAAAAAGCGGTGTGCCCAGTTCGCGCTCGAGATCGCGGATCTGCACCGACAAGGGCGGTTGCGCGATCCGCAGCGACGCCGCGGCTCGCCCGAAATGAAGATGTTCGGCGACTGCCTGGAAATAGCGGAGATGGCGAAGTTCCATCGGCGAGGATTCTATCGGAGCATGCCGGCCGGTCGAGGTGTGCGGTGAACGGCACTGGCCGGGTGGCCCTGGTCACCGGCGCAGCCCGTGGGCTGGGTTTCGCGATCGCCGAGCGGCTCGCCGGCGACGGCCATCGGGTGGTGCTGGCCGATGCCAGCGTGGCCGTCGAGCTGGCGGCCGAACGCCTGCTGGCCCACGGCCTGCCGGTCAGGTCGGTACTGCTCGACGTCACCGACGAAGCGGCGCTGGCGCAGTTGCAGGACCGGGTGTCTGACTGGTGGGTGGATCTTTCGATCCTCGTCAACAACGCCGGCATCTCGCCCAAGCTCGAGGGCAAAAAGCGTCCGGTCGCGAGCATGCCCGGCGAGGAATGGCGACGCGTGCTGGCGGTCAACCTGACAGGGGCATTTCTGGTCACGCAACGCTGCCTGCCGGCGCTATGTTCGCGTGGCTGGGGTCGCATCGTCATGATCACCAGCCAGGCCGCACGGACCCGCACGCCGATTCCCGGTGCGCACTATGCAGCCAGCAAGGCCGGCCTTACCGGCTTCGCGCGGGTGCTTGCCGCCGAGGTGGCCGAGCATGGCGTCACCGTCAATTGCGTTGCGCCGGGACGCATTGCCAGCGACATGAGCGCGGCAACCGACGCCGGCGTCAATGCCGCGCTGTCGGCGGCCATACCGGCCGGGCGCCTCGGCCGCCCGGACGAGGTCGCGGCTGCAGTGGCCTTCCTGGCATCCGACGGGTCGAGCTACCTGACCGGGGCGAGCCTCGACGTGAACGGCGGCAGCTTCATGCCCTGACCGGGCCCGGGGGGCCGCCCTGAAGCCGTTGCGCCCGCGACCCGATAAGAACTCCTAAGGGCGCGGCTCGCCGTGCGGCGTGGTCTGCGGGATCTCGAGGACCAGGCGCATGCCGACCAGCGGATAGCGCGTCTGGGGAGAATTCCAGTTGCGAAACGACGCGCGCAGGTAGAACGGCCAAGTGTGCCATGATCCGCCGCGCCGGACCCGGACGTCGCCGTTGGCGGGCCCCTGGGGGTCCTGCAGTGGACTGTTCGCGTAATAATCAACGCCGTACCAGTCCGACACCCACTCCCAGGCATTGCCGTGCATGTCGTGCAGCCCCCAGGCGTTGGGAGCGAATGTGCCTACCGGCGAAGTGAAGGGAAAGCCGTCGTTGCCGGGCAGCGCATTGCCGGCCCATTGCGGCCAATGGCGCGCGCTCGCGCGATCGAACGTGTTCGCCACCGCGAGCAGGGAGAGGGGATCGTCGCCGCTGTGGTAACGGCTCCGGGTCCCGGCACGGCCGGCGTACTCCCATTGCGCTTCCGTCGGCAACCGGTACGTGCGGCCTTCGGCCTGGCTGAGCCAGCGTGCGAACGCCTGGGCATCGTTCCAGGTGACGTTGAGCACCGGGTGATCGTCGCCCTGCGTAAAGCCGGGATTGCGCCACGAATACCTGGGATCGCGCCCCTCGAAGGCGTCCCGACGGGCGGTGCTGGCTGGGTCATAGGCCGGATTGAAGCCGTAGCCGCCGGTGCCGTCGGCGATCGACTCGGGCTGGTAGCCGGACAGCGCGAGGAAGCGGCTGAACTGGCCCACGGTCACTTCGTGCTTGCCCATGTAGAAGGCACGGCTGATCACCACGCGGTGCACCGGGGCCTCGTCG
>JBBRJB010000031.1:0-12071 GCA_038220085.1 Burkholderiales bacterium | reverse complement strand
CGGTGTAGAACTCAACCATCGGTGCCATGTCCACGACATAGACACCCATGTGCGCGAATGCCATCCTGGGCGCTTCACTCATAGCTGCGCTCATTGTTGGGTTGAGGCGGCAGTGAGGAACGTCTCACGCCAGCAGCGCCGCCACCGCGGCACGGGCTTCTGGCACGACGTCGTAGGTGTAGAACTGCTTGCGGAATTCAGCGTGGGCGACGAGTTGCGCGTCGCGCGCCACGAGATCAGCCTCCGCGGAGTCGAGGCGCAAGCCGTTCTGCCGCGCCCCGAGCTGGACGTCGGCCACCCGCTCGCGACGCAACCGGTCGTAGGCCAGCAACGCCCCCGGCACCGTCGCCGTGCTGACCTGATCCAGGATGGTCGCGAGCGCCATGCCGTCCTCGATCGACTGGTTGGCGCCCTGGCCGAGATGCGGCAGCATCGGATGCGCTGCGTCGCCTAGCAGCGTCAGCCGGCCCTTGGTCCAAGTGGGCAAGGGGTCACGGTCGTAGAGAGCCCAGCGAAACGTTTTGTCGACCTGCTTCAGCACCTCGCCGACACGCGCGTCCCAGCCATCGAATGCGCGCCGCAACACCTCCGGATCGCCAGGCGCGGACCACGATTCCTTCATCTCCTTGTCGGTCGGCACGAAGCCGACGTAGTTGACCATCGCGCCGTGACGGACGGGGAAGACCAGGAAGTGCCTGGACGGGCCTGCCCACATCTGCCAGCGGTCCATCGGCCAATGCGGGAGGCGTTCGCGCGGCACCAGCCCGCGATAGGAAATGGTGCCGTGAAATACAGGATTGGACGGCGGGAAGACGTAGGGTCGCAGCGCCGAATGGATGCCATCGGCGGCGACCACCACATCGGCCTCGACGGTGACGCCGTTGGCGAACTCGACGCGCGCCCGGTCGTCGTCCTGCTCGAAGCCGACGGCGCGATGACCGGTATGGACGATCCCTGCCGGCAGGTTGGCGGCGAGGAACGCGACGAAGTCGGCGCGATGCATCCCGAATGTCGCGTTCCAGCCCGTCGCATCCGTCACCTGCACCGGGGCGATCGAGATTCCGTCGTGACGAAAGTAACGCGAGCCGGTGCCGACCCGCGCGCCCCATTTCGCGACGGCGGGCCCGAGACCGACCCGCTCGAGATGGCGCACCGCATTCGGGGTCAAGAAAACGCCGGCGCCGATCTCGCCTAGTGCCGGGGCCTGTTCATAAACCGCGACAGGCAGCCCCTGCGCGATCAGCGCATTGGCGGCGAACAAGCCACCAATGCCCCCTCCGACGATCACAACGCTCGGTCGCGATGCCACAAGAGCCGCCTCGAAAAGTGTTCAACGCGACATATTACAAGGCAACGGAGCGAAACAGGTGATGCGCGTCGGCTTCGGGTCGGTGCAAACCGGCGAACGACCGCTCCCAGCGGCTTTGCTGTACAGCCGCTCTTGGCCGATCTCGGTCCTTCAGGCTTCGTGCATTCCAGTCAGATCAGAATTCGCTCGATTTCATCGAGGGAGACCTCATCGTTGCGCCGATCATAGAGCCCCGTCGTCCTGGCCGATTCATGATTAGCCATGCGTTGAGCGAGCTCAAGCTGTCCGCCGTTTTTGAGGTACGCCGTGATTCCCGTGGCTCGAAAGGTATGGCAGCAGATTTCGGTGTCGATGCTGGCGGCCAGCGCGCGCTTGCGCAGCATCCGGTAGATATCGGACTGACCCATTGATCGGTCGGTGAGCTTGTCGGACCGGCCGCGCACTGACCGAAACAGCGGAAGCTTCCGGTCGCCATAGATGCCGGCAGCAGCGATGTAGGCATCGAGGTAGGCTTCGAGGTTGTGATGGCAGGGCATCGGATGCTCCTTGCCGCCTTTCTCATGAAGTCGCACCCATCCGCGCTTGCCCTGGACGAAGTAGTCCTCGCCGAGCATTTTGATCAGCGCGCCGACCCGGGCGAAGGTGTAGGTCATCAGCGCGACGATGGCGCGGTCGCGAAGTCCAATCACCGTGCTGATGTCGATGCTGTCGAGCAGTGTTCGGGTTTCGGCGGCGCTGAGTACCGGCGTCTTGCCCTGGCGCACCGAGTGCTTCGGGCCGCGCACGGAACTGGCCGGATTGGTGGCAATGACCTGGCCAACGACCAGCCAGTCGAAGAGCATCCGGATGGCGGCCAGGTGCTGTTTCACGGAGGGCGCCGACAGCGAGCGCTGCAGTTGCTCGATATAGGCTGCGACGTGCACGGGCTCGATGTCGATGAGTCCGGTCGCGCCGTTCTCGATGCACCAGTCCGAGAATGCGGTGACGGCCTTCAGGTAGGCGCGTCGCGTGTTCGGATTGCGGATGTTGGCGGTGAAGAATTCGACGAAGCGTTTTTTCGCCTGGGGGCCTGCGGCAGCGGCGTAGAGCGCTGGCACCTGGGCGCCGGCGTTGTCGGCGACCGCAATCCGGCGTTTTGAAGGCTCGGGGAAGATGATCTCGTTCACACCCTCGATTATGCTTGATAACGTCCTTTATCATGCACGATAGCCTAACGAGATAGCCGCGCGCAAACACCGCCGCACCTTGTCCAGTTATATCGAGTGGGCCATCGAAGACAGCCTTCGCAATGTCCAGCTCGATGGACGTGACTTGTCCATGGCCGAGGAGGCAGAGAACCTATGGGATGTGGATGCTGCTGACCGCTTTGCGCGGCTGGCCTTACAGGAGGTTCAAATCCTGCCATCGCGCCCCTCCCCTTCGGCCGTCCCGCACATCGAGGCTTCCGGGGGTCATGGCACAACCAGGCCTGGCATCAATCCCCTGCCCGCTCCATTCGCTGCGCTCCCGTGTGGCGGTTGACACCCGGCCAGGGGGACACCGCCTACGTGGTGCGCGACTTCAAGGACGGCAAAGGCTTCGACCTGATCTTGGACGCCCTGCCGATCAGCGGCCGCGTGGTGCTGCAGCTCAACGAGCTGAAAAGCTCGAGCCAGCCAGTGGAGAGCCGCTAGGCCTGACGGGCTTGGCGGCCACTGCCGTCGCCCGCGGTTCGTTAGACAAGACCTGTAAGCCGCGGTTCTTCACCAGATTGAGGAGCTTCAGCGCCGCGCCGGTGGGGCGCTTCTGGCCGATCTCCCATTTCTGCACGGTCGAAACGCTCGTGTTCAGCAGCGCCGCAAAAACGGCCTGGCTCACATGCGACTGTTCTCGGAGACGCTTGATGCACTCTGGTTCCATGGGCTCGACTGGAGGCAGGCACAGGCGGTCGAACTCGCGCAATGTGACCTGATCCATCACGCCCGCTTTGAACAGCCCATTCGCCGTCTCGTGGATTGCTTCGAGAATGGGAGACTTAGTTTTTCGCATCGCAATTCACCTCAATCAGTTCTTTCGCTTCCACGCCTTGCTTGACCGTCTTGGCCGTGTATGACAGCAGTTCCCTTGCCAATTTCTTCAACGCCGCTTCCTCGTCCTTGTCGATGTTGGCTCGTACGTTCTTTGCGAAGCCGAAGACGAAGAACCACCGATCACCTCGGTTCGTCGCAACGAGGGTGCGGAATCCTCCGCTCTTGCCCTGTCCTGCCCGACCAATGCGCTTCTTGAAGAGCCCCGCGCCCAGCTCAGCATCGAACAGTCCGCGCGTCATTTCCTCAACCGCTGCGCAAAGTGCCGCGTCCGGCAGTCCCTCACCTTTTGCCCAGCGATTGAACCACCGGGTCTTGTAAATCGCCATGACCTCTCCGGTCTATTGTATAGCACTAAGTGCTATGAATAGCAAGCCCCAGTCGACCTTAAGAATGCGAAAGACGCCCGAAAGCGGCCTTGCGCCCAGCCACCGAAGCGCCTGGGGGATTGCATCGTATATCGGCGGGTTTGCCGAGCCGTGTCAACCTGAATCCGGTCTAACGAGCTGGCGATGCCCGGGCACACCGCGCCGGGGTAAGGGGCCCCGGCGCGGCTGGAAGGTTTAAGGGCGAATGGAACCCTCAGGTTATCCCGTTCCCATCGGTCAGCAGGCCTGCGGCAGCCCTGGTGATCGATGCGGTCCGGTCGGGGTCTCGCCACAATGGCGCGAGCAACACTGGTACTCTTTAGCCAGATCCCGCAGGAGACCGATCATGGCAATACCTTCGCAGACATCCCAGCCACTCGAAAACCAACCTCGGGAGTCCGCGATCGACATCGAGGAGGCGCGGCGTCTGCTCGATGCGCTGGAACGGGATCTGCAGGGCGTCGGCGGCAGCGGACCCGATATCGACGTGCTGAAGGCCGAGATCCGCGAGTTGCGCGCTGTCCTGCATGGGGATGAAAGCACCACCGAGCAGATGCAGACGGGCCTGCACGGCATGCGTGACCGGCTTCACGACTTCCCGGAGGAAATCAAGAGCGACGCATTCCAGGCCGGCCGCTACCTGGCGGAACTGGGTCGCATCCTCGGCCTCTGACGGCAGAGTTGCTCCGCTCCGACGGCGGGCTTCCGGCCGCGGACTTCTGGCCGCGTTACCGGTCGCCGTGACGATCCGTCCCGCGCCTGAGGCCGATGGAACGCTATTCCGGCTTGATGACCGAGCGGGCACGCCGCTGCTTCACGATCACCACCGGTGCCCGATCGGGCGCGCGCCTGGCCGGTATCGGCAGATCCGGCGGTTCGTTGTCATGGGCTTTGTACTGCGGGCGCGCCTTGAAAGGCTTGGCGCCGCCGCGCTTCTGCGCGCGGACCACCGTGCTGATGGCGTGGTGGTAAAGCCCGATATCGCCGCTGCGGGTCTGCAGCAGCATCATGCTGGCATCGAAGGAGCGGATCTGGCCGTGCAGGCAGGTACCCCCGATCAGGAACACATCGACCCAGGTGCGCTCCCTGCGCAGGCGGTTCAAGCTGGCGAACTGTTCGTTCTTGGGTAGCGTCGGCAACGCCGGATTGCCCTGGTCGGATTCGGTGTCCGTTGCCTTCGGGTCGGTCACGTTTGCTCCCCCTCTGTGCTAAGGCGGTGGATTCGCCGGTGGTCCAACGATATCCGTGAAGTCATGCTCGCAATCATCGGCAGATGATACTGCAATGCAGCATGCCCGCTTGCGCCGCTGATTATCGCCGATAGCGCGCAAGCCGGCCACTCCCCTGCTCCCACGCGACCTCAGTCCGCACCAGCCGGCCCGCTTGTTTGGCGAACCGCGGCCTATGCAGTATCGTCTCGCACCGGCGCCCCGAGGCGCCGTCACCAGGAGACCCACATGAATCGTACGGTGTTTGCCGTCCCTGCAGCCCTTTCGACGGCAATGCTGCTGGGCGCAGCGGGATTGATCGGCGCCCTCGCCCCCGCCGGCGCCCAAGCCCAGACCTACCCGGACAAGCCGATCCGCCTGATCATCCCGTTCACGCCGGGCGGCGGCACCGACAATCTTTCCCGCCTGGTCGGCAACAAGCTTGCGGAAAAGAAGAAGTGGACCATGGTGATGGACAACAAGGCCGGCGCGTCGGGTACGATTGGCATCGCCGAGGCGGTCAAGGCCGCCCCCACCGGCTATGAGCTCGTGCTCGGCCAGGCGGACAACCTGGCGGTCGCGCCGCTGCTGAACAAAGCGGTCACCTACGACCCGGTCAAGGACCTGCAGCCGGTCGCTCACGTGGCCGATGTGCCGATCATTCTGCTGACCTCGTCGGCCAAGCCCTACAAGGACCTGGCGGACGTGGTGGCTGCTGCCAGAAAAGCGCCGGGCACGATCACTTTCGCCTCCGCCGGCGCGGGCACCGTGTCACATCTTGTCGGCGAGCTGTTCGCCTCGACCGCCAAGATCGACCTGCGTCACGTCCCCTACAAGGGCTCCGCGCCCGCGCTCGCCGATCTGCTAGGTGGCCACGTCGACCTGATGACGTCGTCGGTATCGTCGGCCGTCGCGCAGATCAAGGCCGGCAAAGCCCGCGGGCTGGCGGTCAGCACCGCAAAGCGCAGCAGCGTCCTGCCGGAGGTGCCGACGGTGGCGGAATCGGGATATCCTGGATTCGACGTCGCGACCTGGTACGGTCTTTACGCACCCGCGGGCGTACCCCAGCCGATCATCACCACCTTGAACACGGAGGTGAACAAGATTCTTCCTGAATTGCAGGAAGCGATCAATGCCCAGGGGGGCGAGCTTCGAATCATCAGCCCGGAGGCCTTCGGCGCTCTGCTGAAGTCGGATATCGAAATATGGCGCGGCGTCATCAAGGCCGCCGACATCAAACTGGATTGACCAGCCTGCGCCGATCTGCCCGCGCGAGCAGTTCGATCGGCGCGCCCGCGGCAATTGCACGGGCGGCGCTGGCGCCGCAGCCGTCAGGGCCGCGGACGCCACGGCCCAAGTCCTAACCGCCGATATCCGACGAATGAGAAATCAGGCTGCCGTCTTCGCCGTACGTGTAGAGGGCTCCCTGCTTGCGCACGGTCACTGTGGACGGGGTGTAGTCCACGAGACCGTCGCCAGCCTCGGTACCCACCGAAATCCGGGCAGTGACCTCGCCGGCTGCGCCGTAGACATAGACGCGCCCATCGCGGGTGACTGCATCGCTGATCGCCATGACTATTCCTCCGGGCCCCTGTGGAGCCTCACATGGGTGTTTGACTGATTATCCTGCAAGCATAGCGGATGCCCGCGACCGGGCGAATTATCCACCCTGACCCGGACCTCGACTTGTCCCGACTCGTTCCCACTCTACGCTCCCGTTCCCGACGTTTGTGAAACAATGGCCGCCACTGCCATTCGGAGAAGCAGTATGAACATCCAGCGTCGCAATAATGTCCATGTCGGTGGCGACGGTCCGGTAACGATGATGTTCGCTCACGGCTTCGGTTGCGACCAGAACATGTGGCGTTACCTCGTCCCGACATTCGAGCGGAATTACCGGACGGTGTTGTTCGACCTGGTGGGCAGCGGTCATTCCGACCTGTCGGCCTACGACCGCGACAAGTACGGCACCCTGAATGGTTACGCGACGGATGTACTGGAAATCGCCGAAGAATTCGCCGAAGGCGCGATCGTGTTTGTCGGCCATTCGGTCAGCGCCACCATCGGCATGCTCGCCGCAATCCAGGCGCCGGAGCGATTTGCCTCACAGGTGATGGTCGGCCCGTCGCCCTGCTACATCAACGACGGTGACTACATCGGCGGGTTTACCCGGGCCGACATCGACGGCCTGCTGGAAGCGCTCGAAAGCAACTATCTGGGCTGGTCGAGCAACATGGCGCCGGCGATCATGGGGGCGCCCGACCGGCCCGAACTCCGCGTCGAGTTGACCAACAGTTTCTGCCGCACCGATCCGGTGATCGCCGAGCACTTCGCGCGGGTGACCTTCCTGTCCGACCACCGTCAGGACGTGGCTCGGGCCACCACGCCCGCGTTGATCATGCAGTGCAGCGACGACCTGATCGCCCCCCGCACCGTAGGTGAGTACATGCACCGGACGATGCCGGACAGCATGCTGACCATCATCGACAATGTCGGCCATTGCCCCCACCTGAGTGCACCCCACGCCAGCGTGGAGGCCATCCAGTCCTTCCTGCGTCAGCGGGGTTACTGACCAGTGCAGCCGGCTGATGAGGCCCTGCCCACGCCGGCCGACCTTTTCGAGCATGCCGCCTGCGGCTTGTTGCTCACCCGTATCGACGGCACCATCCTGCAGGCAAACACCACGCTGTGCGACTGGATCGGTTACCCCGGCGGCGACCTGGTCGGACGCAGCCTGCAGGACCTGCTGACGATCGGCGGACGGGTCTTTCACCAGACCCACTGGGCGCCGCTGATGCAGATGCAGGGCTCGGTCGCGGAAGTGAAGCTGGAACTGGTCCATCGCGACGGCACCCGCATCCCGATGCTGATCAACGCGATCCGACGCGGCAACGAGGCATCGAGTTACGACGAACTGGCGCTGATGGTGGTTCAGGACCGCCACAGCTACGAACGCGAGTTGCTGACTGCGCGCAAGAACGCGGAAACCGCGCTGCTGCTGCAGCAGGAAACCCAGAAAGCCCGTGCCCTCGCCGAGGCTCGGCTGCGCCTGGCGCTGGATGCCGGGCAATTGCACATCTGGGACATCGACGCGGCCACCGGCCAGCGGCGCTACGACGACAGCGTGGCGGCACTCCTGGGCCTTGCTCATCCGACGACACTTACGCCGGCGCAGTTCGATCGCTGCATCGAACCGGCCGACCGGGAGGCGGAAGCAGACGCCTTTGCGGAAGCCACCGACGCAGCCAGCGGCAACTACCAAGCGATCTATCGCCTCAACGGCATCGATGGCGTGCAGCGCACCGTGCGCTCGTCGGGAAAGGCGACTTTCGACGATCAGGGTCGACTGCGCCAGTTCGTCGGCGTGCTGCATGACATATCGGAACTGACCCGCCAGCGTGCCCAGGCGGAAAGCCGGGCGCAGTTCGCCGAGCAGATGGTCGGGATCGTCAGCCACGACCTGCGAAACCCGCTCTCCGCCATCCTGATGAGCGCACACGTGATCGGGCGCGGCGAAGTGTCCACCCACCAGATGCGCGCGGTGAGCCGGATCGTTTCTGCCACCAACCGCGCCCAGCGCCTGATCGCGGACCTGCTGGACTTTACCCAGGCGCGGGTGGGCACGGGACTGTCGGTGTCGCTGCGACCGACCGACCTGCATGCAGTGGCCGCGCACAGCATCGAGGAACTCGCGTCCGCCTATCCCGACCGGCCGCTCCGACATGTCCAGCACGGCGAGGGCAACTGCAATGCCGATGCGGACCGGCTGGCGCAGATGATGGGCAACCTGATCTCCAATGCCATCTCCTACGGCGCCATCGGCCGGCCGGTAACCCTCACCACCCGGATCGACAATCGCGAGGTCCTGGTTTGCGTTCACAACGAAGGCGAAGTGATCGCCCAGGACGTCATCCCACGCCTGTTCGAGCCGATGACCCGCGGCGGCACGGAGGCCGGCGGCGATCGCGGCGTCGGCCTTGGCCTCTTCATCGTCCGCGAGATCGTGAACGCTCATCAGGGGGCGGTCGAAGTCCTGTCGACCGTGGCAACCGGCACCTTGTTCACCGCGCGCTGGCCTCGCCGTCCCGAGCCCGGGGGGACTATCGCTCAGGCATGACCCGTGCTGCCTCTCGCGACTGCCGGCGAATGGCGGGTCCCGTCTAAGATACTTCAGCTAACGCAGCAGCAGGGTCGGAACCCGCGCAGAGCGAAGCAATCCGGTGGTCTTGCTGCCCAGCAACAGACTGCGCAGGCGGGAGTGGGAATAGGCCCCCATGACCAGCAGGTCGATGCCCTGGTCGATCAGGGTCCTGGCAATGACGCTTTCGGCATCACCGGGAATCGACAAGGGGTGAACCTCGAAGCCAGCGGCTTGCAGCGTGGTCTGGGCCCAGGCCAATTGCCGGTTCGCCTCCGCGCTCTGCCGGCCGGACATCAGCAGGTGCAACGGCAGGCCTCTGAAGAGGGGACTCGCCGCCACCATCTCGACACCTCGGCGCGTGACGATACGGCCGTCGAAGGCGATCATCACCCGGCGCGGTTCGACGAACGGCTCGCTCACCGTCCATACCGGCTTTTGCATCGAGCGAACGACGTTTTCGACCTGTCGGCCGACATCGCGCGGGTGCGTGTCCGCCGACTCGCCCCGCCGGCCCAGCACGATCAGGCGGGCGCCGCCCTGCAGATCGGCGAGTGTATCCACCAGTGCGCCATGCCGCTGCCGCACATCGACCATTGCGGCGCCTGCCGCCAGGGCGCGCGCGCGCAACCGGGTCAGCAGTTCGCGCCCCTGCTCCCGCCCGGTCCGCGCGATCGCTTCATCGGCACGGGACAGGCGCTGGAGCAGCGACTCCTGGGCATTGATGCCGATGGCGCCACTGTGGTCTTCACCGGAACTCTTCTCCGACTGCCGGTCGATCACATGCAGGAACTCCAGCGGCGCGTCCAGCCGCCGGGCCGCCCAGACGGCGTAGTCGGCGACGAAGTCGGCGAAGCGCGACCGGTCGACGCAGGCCAGCACCTTGTTCTCGTTTTTCACCCTGTTGTCGTTCTTCACCCTCTTGTCGTGCTTCTCCATGATTGCCCGCTCAATGTCCGAGCAGCACGTCGCCGCCGTCCTTGTCATGAACGGCAAACTTGTCGACCATGGTGGCGCTGGCTTCGTTCAGCCCGATGACCTCGACGCTGGTGCCCTCGCGCCGGAACTTGATCACCACCTTGTCCAGCGCGCTGACCGCCGTGATGTCCCAGAAATGCGCCCTGCTCACGTCGATCCGGACCCGGTCGATGACTTCCTTGTAGTCGAAGGCCCCGACGAAGCGCTCGGCCGAACTGAAGAAGACCTGGCCGGTGACGGTGTAGGTCCGCGAGCGCGCGTCGTCGCCGGCGATCGACCTGACGTGCAGGATCTGCCCGACCTTGTGGGCAAAGAAGAATCCGGAGAGCAGCACACCGGCAAGCACGCCCTGGGCCAGGTCATGGGTCACCACGACGACCGCGACGGTGGCCAGCATCACCACGCTGGAACTGCGCGGATGCCGGCGCAGGTTCCGGATCGAGGCCCAGTTGAAGGTGCCGATCGACACCATGATCATCACGGCCACCAGGGCAGCCATCGGAATGCGGGCGACCCAGTCGCCGAGGAACACGACCATCAGCAGCAGGAACACACCAGCCGCCAGGGTCGAGAGCCGGCCGCGACCGCCCGATTTCACGTTGATGACCGACTGCCCGATCATGGCGCAGCCCGCCATGCCGCCGAGCAGGCCAGAGGCAATGTTGGCGACGCCCTGCCCGACGCATTCGCGGTTCTTGTCGCTGTTCGAGTCGGTCAGGTCGTCCACGATCGAGGCGGTCATCATCGACTCCAGCAATCCCACAACTGCGAGCGTCGCCGACACCGGAAAGATGATCCTGAGAGTCTCCAGGTTCAGCGCGACGTCCGGCAGGAGAAAGACCGGCAGGCTGTCCGGCAGTTGACCCATGTCGCCTACGGTACGAATGTCGATGCCGAAGCCGATCGCCACCGCCGACAGCGTCACGATCGCAACGAGCGGCGATGGCACCGCCCGGGTCAGGTAGGGAAACAGGTAGATGATGCCCAGGCCGGCCGCCGTCATGACGTAGACCGGCCAGCGCACCCCGATCAGCTCCGGCAACTGCGCCAGGAAGATCATGATCGCGAGCGCATTGACGAATCCGGTGATGACCGAACGCGACACGAAGCGCATGAGCGCACCCAGTTTCAGCCAGCCCGCCAGTATCTGCAGGACACCGGTGAGCAGCGTGGCGGCCAGCAGGTACTGCAGGCCGTGGTCCCTGACCAGGGTGACCATGACCAGCGCCATGGCGCCGGTGGCGGCCGAAATCATCCCCGGCCGGCCCCCGGTGAACGCGATCACGGTCGCAATGCAAAAGGAGGCGTAGAGGCCCACCTTGGGGTCGACCCCCGCGATGACCGAGAAGGCAATGGCCTCGGGGATGAGCGCCAGCGCAACCACCAGGCCTGCCAGCAGGTCGTTGCGGCTGTTGGCGAACCAGTCCTGATGAAGGGATTTCATGTGTTTTCGCAATGGAGGGAGGACATCGCCCGGTCGCGTCACGCCACCGACATCGAACCGCTCGGCCTGCCGGATAGCGGCAGCCGCCCTGCGGATCGACGTCTGTTCGGGGGTGGTGCCCGGGGCCGGAATCGAACCGGCACGCCTTGCGGCGGGGGATTTTGAGTCCCCTGCGTCTACCAATTTCACCACCCGGGCGGGTTCTGCTTGCAGTGTCGCCAGGTTCATCTGGCGCGGCGAAGGGGTGGATTATGGTGCAAATCGGCACCCCGCATCAAACCGCGCCCCTTTCGCCGCACTCGGGATGTGGTGCAATCCCGCCATGCGACTTGCCGATTTCGACTACCAGTTGCCCGCCGAACTGATTGCTCAGCACCCCGCACCGGAACGCAGCGGATCCCGGCTGCTCACGGTGGCCGGGCTCTCGCTGGCGGACCTGGCCTTCACCGCCCTCCCGGAACTGATGCAGCCCGCGGACCTGCTGGTCTTCAACGATACCAAGGTGATCAAGGCCCGGCTGCTCGGCCGCAAGGACAGCGGCGGACAGGTGGAAGCGATGG